>JABURN010000121.1 GCA_014762585.1 Methylophaga sp. | reverse complement strand
GTTTACGTTCATTCAGCACCTGATTGAGTTTTTGCAGAATATCGCTCATGAGTATATCTCGTCAGGATCTTTAAGAACCGGTTCCACGGGCTGCCACTCGCCCTGCTCCAAGCGGAAATAAAAGCAGTGATGACGGCCGGTGTGGCAGGCAATACCGCCTTTCTGTATCACCTCGATAAGTACCGCGTCTTTATCGCAGTCAAGCCGGATAGACTGAACGATTTGCTGATGACCGGACTGTTCGCCTTTATGCCAGAGCTTTTGTCTGGAACGGGACCAGTAGACTGCATGGCCGGTTTCGGCAGTGAGCTTGAGCGCCTCCCGATTCATCCAGGCTAAAGTAAGTACTTGCTTCGTCTCTGATTCCTGAGTGATAACGGGGACGAGTCCTTGCTCATTCCATTTCACCTGATCCAGAAAGTCCATTACAACCTCACCTCGATACCCTGGCTGGCCATTTGTTGTTTGGCCTCCTGTACCGTGTGTTCGCCAAAGTGGAAAATACTGGCTGCCAATACAGCATCGGCCAGACCCTCGGTGATACCGTCACTGAGGTCCTGCAATTCACCCACACCACCGGATGCGATGACAGGTACATCAACCGCTTCGCTGACAGCGCGGGTCAAAGCCAGATCGAAACCCGATTTGGTGCCATCGCGGTCCATACTGGTCAGCAGGATTTCACCGGCGCCATTGGCGACCATTTTTTTTGCCCATTCAACAGCATCAATCCCGGTAGGTTTGCGACCGCCGTGGGTAAAAATTTCCCAGCGTGGTGTTTCACCCTCTGCGGAAACGCGCTTGGCATCAATGGCGACGACAATGCACTGCGAACCGAAGCGCTCAGCGGCTTCACGCACAAAGTCCGGATTTTTAACGGCTGCCGAGTTAATGCCGACCTTATCGGCACCGGCATTCAGCATCCTGCGGATGTCGTCAACAGTGCGGATACCCCCGCCCACTGTCAGGGGAATAAACACCTGACTGGCGACGGCTTCCACCACGTGCACCATGGTATCCCGCTCATGATGGGTGGCAGTGATGTCGAGAAAAGTGATTTCATCGGCACCCTGTTCGTCATAGCGCTTGGCGATTTCGATGGGATCGCCGGCATCACGGATATCAACAAACTGCACGCCTTTGACCACACGGCCGTTATCGACGTCGAGACAGGGAATGATGCGTTTGGCGAGACCCATTTGCAGTTAAAACTCCAGTGGCGGATTCAGTTTGTCGGCCAGTTCCTGACCTTTTTTCAGATCAATGCTGCCTTCATAGATGGAGCGGCCCAGAATCGCACCCATTACGCCTTCACCCTCGGCTTCGCACAGGGCTTCGATATCTTCGTAGCTACTGACGCCACCCGAGGCAATGACCGGAATCTGAATCGCGCTGGCCAGTTTACGGGTCGATTCCAGGTTAACACCCTGCATCATGCCGTCACGGCTGATATCCGTGTAGATAATAGCTTCGACGCCGTCCTGCTCGAATTGTTGCGCAATATCAATCACATCGTGATTAGACAGTTTAGACCAGCCGTCAATGGCGACTTTACCGTCTTTGGCATCCAGACCGATGATGATGTGGCCCGGAAATTCAGCACAGACATCACCGACAAAATGCGGCGCATTAATCGCTTTGGTGCCGAGAATGACATAACGGACACCGGCATGCAGGTAGGTTTCGATGGTTTCTTCATCACGAATGCCGCCGCCGACCTGGACGTCCAGGTCGGGAAAAGTCTCACAGACTTTATGAATGACATCGGCATTGACCGGGTTGCCGGCAAAAGCGCCATCCAGATCGACCATATGCAGGCGTTTCGCCCCGGCTTCCACCCATTTTCTCGCGACCGCAACCGGATCATCCGAAAACACGGTATTGTCTTCCATACGCCCCTGACGCAAACGCACGCAGTGACCTTGTTTGAGATCAATGGCAGGGATCAACAACATAAATCATTCTCCGTTAGTTGGGCGGTCATCAGCATTGTCCGTCCCAGTTTACAAAATTTTCCAGTAACTGCAGGCCGGCGCGCTGGCTTTTCTCCGGGTGGAACTGGGTAGCAAACACATTATCGCGGTAAATGGCCGACGCAAAGTCTGCACCGTAATGGGTTGTGGCTGCGACCACGGCCGGATCGGCCGGGCTGACAAAATAGCCATGAACAAAATAAAAACGCTCATCCTGCTCAATATTGTTCCACAGCGGGTGATCACAGGTCTGGTGTACCTGGTTCCAGCCCATATGCGGGACTTTCAGCTTGTCGCCGGCTGCTGACAATGGTTTGTCGAAGGCTTTGACCTCACCGGGAATGATGCCAAGCGCATCGATGCCGTTGTTTTCTTCACTGTGAGTGAGCATCGCCTGCATACCGAGGCAGATCCCCATGAAGGGTTTTTCGCGGGCAGCTTCCTGCACGACTTCATCGAGGCCCAGTCGTTTAAGTTCATCAATGCAGTCGCGGATCGCGCCGACGCCGGGGAACAGGATATGGCTGGCCGACAAAATCTCTTCCGGCTTGGAACTGATAAAAACTTGAGCGGATTGCCCGGAGACTGTTTCCAGTGCTTTGGACACAGAGCGGAGATTGCCCATGCCATAGTCGATCACTGCTACGCGACGCATTTTAAACCTGTTTAATCATCTTGAATAATGGTGCTGAGAAGCCTCAATCCTGAGCTTACAATGCCCCTTTGGTTGAAGGTAATTGCTCCAGCGCCCGCTGATCAAGCGAAACCGCCATGCGCAGCGCTCGGCCGAAAGCTTTGAAAATCGTTTCAGCAATATGGTGGGCATTACGACCTTTCAGGTTATCGATATGCAGCGTGATGCCGGCATGATTGACCAGGCCCTGGAAAAACTCGTAGAACAGGTCGACATCAAACTCGCCGATTTTGTCACGGGTGAAAGTGACGTCGAATTCCAGACCGGGACGACCGGACAAATCCAGCACGACACGTGACAGGGCTTCATCCAGCGGCACGTAAGCGTGACCGTAGCGGACAACCCCTTTCTTGTCGCCCAGCGCTTTTTTCAATGCCTGACCGATGGTGATACCGACATCTTCCACGGTGTGGTGCGCGTCAATATGCAGATCACCACTGGCTTTGACGCTCAGGTCAAACAGGCCGTGGCGGGCGATTTGATCCATCATGTGGTCGAGGAAGGGAACGCCGGTTTCGGCTTGGAAGCTGCCGCTGCCATCGAGGTTAATGGCAACTTCAATTTGGGTTTCCAGCGTGTTTCGCGCAACAGTCGCGCTACGAGCGGTCATTGTGAATCCTGATTTTATTAATAAAACGAGATAATAACTGTTTCGGACAAGGGTTTGAAGGGTTATTATAGGCAATGTTATGCATAAGGATCAGCAATGGCCCAATTGAACAACGTCACCCCGTTATTCAAAGACCTCGCCAAAGTCGAGCACGAACACAACATCGCCTGCAAGGAATGTTCGCTTTACCGCTTGTGTTTACCGCTGGGGCTTCATAGCAACGACCTGGCGCAACTGGATAAGATCATCAAACGCAGCCAGAGTTACTCCCGCGGTCAGGCCTTGTTTTCGTCCGATACCCCGTTCAAATCGATCTTTGTCGTGCGCTCCGGTTCATTCAAAACCACCGTACAGGCCAGCGATGGTCGCGAACAGGTGACAGGTTTTTACTTCCCCGGCGAATTCATCGGCATGGATGCCATCTACGAACAGGCATACAAATCCAGCGCCAAGGCGCTGGAAAGCAGCAGCGTTTGTGAACTGCCGTTTGAAAAGCTGCAGGAATTCGGCGCCACCATGCCGCAATTACAGGTTCAGATGATGTCCCGGCTCAGCAAGGAACTGTCCGGTGATAAAACGCTGATGTTCCTGCTGGGTAAAAAGACTGCCGAAGAAAAACTGGCAACTTTTCTGCTATCGCTGTCGCGGCGATTTCAGGATCGTGGCTTTTCTGCGCGTGACTTCCAGCTCACCATGTCACGCGGCGATATCGCCAACCACCTTGGTCTTGCGGTGGAAACGGTGAGTCGTATGTTTACCCGCTTTCAGGATGAAGGTCTGATCAGCCTGCAGGGCAAGGCCATCAGCCTGACGGATCAGGACAAACTGAAACAACTCTGCGGTTGAATCCCTACCTCACTGATAATTGATCCAGGTCAATGCGCGTTTGAGCGGCCTCTATGACAATAAACCCATGTTTGACGCACAGGGTTTGTCCCGGAGGAAAAAGAATGAAAAAAACCGTTTTTGCTGCTGCCATGATCACTGGTTTGGGTTTGAGCGCAGCTGCAGTGCCAGCAATGGCCTATGAAGCTGGCGACTGGCTGGTTCGTGGCCGTATCATCAATGTAAATCCTAATGATGACAGCGGTAATCTTTACATCGGCGGTGCCAGTACCGGTTCTGAAGGTGTGGAAGTTGACAGTGATACTGTCCCTGAGCTCGATATCACCTATATGCTTACACGCAATTGGGGGCTGGAGCTGATTCTTGGTTATTCAGAGCACACAGTCAAAGCGCATAAAACCTGGTCTGCGCTTGGCGACGTCATCGATACTAAAGTATTGCCACCCACTTTGACTCTGCAATATCACTTCCTGCCGGACTCGACTGTTCGTCCTTATGTTGGCGTTGGCGTGAACTACACCTATTTCTTCGATGAGGAAGTATCCGGCAGCGTGCTCGATATTCCCGGCGCTGATGTAAAACTTGACAGCTCCTGGGGCCTAGCAGCACAGGCTGGTGTCGACGTGGCCCTGAACCAGGACTGGTTTGTAAACTTTGATGTGAAATATATCGACATCGATACTGAAGCGCATTTCTCAGGCACCCCTGTCGGCAGAGCAAAAATCACTGCCGATATTGATCCTTTTGTCTGGGGTATTGGTATCGGTCGTCGTTTCTAGACCCTCGATGCGCGGATGTTGAACAGCACATCCGCTCATTTTGGTTGTGTCCTCGTAGTGCTTTGGCCCTCCCTTACGGAGGGCCTTTTTTTAGCTCTGTTTTGGCCGGATAAACTGCTTGATGCGGATACCGAGCAGGCTCAGTATCACAAAATAAGCCAGGGCCGAGCCGACAATCAGAGTCATCAATTGTCCGAAACGCTGCCAGGCAGTCCAGCCCTGCCAGTGGCTGACGTCTGGCGTCAGCCACAGCAACATCATCAGCATCAGCCCATTGGCAAGAATGAGTTTGCCTGCGAACAGCAGCCAGCCGCTATTGGGTGAATAAACACCGCGGCGGCGCAAGCCGATATAGAGCAGGCTGGCGTTGAGCACAGCCGACAAGGAGGTGGCCAGTGCCAGTCCTACGTGGGCCAGATATATCATCAAAATCACATTCAGCACCATATTACTGACCATGGCAATGACACCAATTTTGACCGGGGTTTTTGTGTCCTGACGTGCATAATAGCCGGGCGCCAGCACTTTGATCAGAATAAAGGGCAGCAGCCCCAGACCATAAGCCATCAAACTCAGTGAGGCTTTGTAAGCATCACCGGCTTCAAATTCACCATACTGGAATAAAGTTGTTAACAGAGGTTGAGCCAGGGCAATCAGCCCGATAGCCGCCGGTGTGCCGATAATAAACACCCAGCGCAGTGCCCAGTCGATGGTGTCTGAGAAGCCTTCTGCAGACTGGCTGGCATGCTTCTTAGACAGACTGGGCAGAATGACGGTGGACAAAGCGATACCAAAGACTCCCAGCGGAAACTCGACCAGCCGATCGGAATAATACAGCCAGGAGATACTGCCGGTGACCAGAAACGAAGCCAGCAGCGTATCCAGTAGCAGGTTAATTTGCGCGACGGATACACCGAACATCGCCGGAATCATCAGTTTGGTGATCTTTGTTACGCCTTCGCTGCGCCAACCCCAGCGCGGTCTGGGCAGCGCCTTGATCTTGAAAAGGAAAGGCAGCTGAAACAGCAACTGCACTACCCCGCCGATAAATACCCCCCAGGCCAGCGCCCTTACCGGCTCATCCAAATGCGGTGATAACCAGATCGCAGCCCCAATCAAAGACAGGTTCAGAAACACCGGCGTAAAAGCCGGCACCGCGAATTTACCAAAGCTGTTGAGGATTGAGCCTGCCAGCGCAGTCAGAGAAATAAATAAAAGATAGGGGAAGGTAATGGTGAGCAGTTCACCTGCCAGCGTCAGTTTGTAGGGGTCACTGATAAAACCCGGTGCAAATATCATGATGATAATGGGGGCAGCCAGCATACCGACCGCACTAATCAGCATGAGTATGACTGCCAGGGTGCCGCTGGTTTGTGCGATCAATTCTTTCAGTGGCTTATCACCGCGTTCGCGGAACTCAGCCAGTACCGGGATAAATGCCTGAGAAAAGGCACCCTCAGCAAAAAGGCGACGTAAAAAGTTAGGGATTTTGAAGGCGACAAAAAAGACGTCTGCGCCCAGACCCGCACCGAACATCCTGGCAATCACAATATCTCGAACGAAGCCCAGAATTCGGGAAATAAACGTCATGATGCTGACAACTGCGGTAGACTGGAACAGTTTTTCGCTCATTGGATACTCATAGGGTTAGCTCAACAACGGGACCAAGCGGATGAAGTTATTCAAAAGCTTTAATTCTAAGGGTTTTTTGCTGTTATATCTCGTTGTCTTTGCGAGCTTGCTGCTCGCCTGGCTATATCGGGTCGAGCAGAAACAGGTTGATAACCGTCAAATCCCACCTTCACTGGATTCACTGCTGCGCTCACCACCGGCTGAACTGCCGCAGTTTCTGCTTTATTCCGATACCCATCAGGTGCTCACCGAGCAGTCACTCCGGGATAAATGGACTTATGTTTATTTCACACACCCTGCCTGTCTACCCCAGTGTGAACCTGTTTTATCAGTGATGCACAATCTGCAGCAACTCTCCGCGGAGAGTGAAACCCGTTTTGTAACGATTAATTTTGATTCAAAGCAGAAAACACAAAGGCCCGACTGGTGGTTGGAGAATATGCCGTCACTGCCTCTGTATGGTGGAAAAGAGAATGTCATCAACCAACTGGCTGACCGTTTTGAGTTTCTGTACCTTCGAACATCCCTCGAACAGGGTTACAGCCTCGAACAACAGCACAGCATATTTCTGGTGGATCCGAAAGGGAGAGTCTATGCCCGTTACGAGCCCCCCTTCTCCTCACCACTTATCCAGCAACAGTTTCTGGCTGCGCGCGACTTCTACGCTCGTAGTGAGTAATCCGTATCTTCCAGCGCATCAGAGAAGGTTTGGGCCAGTTGTTCCAAAGTCGCTGTTCGACGGAAACTGGGGCGCCAGACCAGGCCAATCTCACGCATCGCCTGGTTGTTCTTGTTCTCGAGTGGGACCAGGCTGATATCTGAGTGACTGACCATGTCAGAGGTGATAGCCATATCCGGAATCAGTGTGATCCCCAGTCCACTTGCCACCATTTCAATCAGGGTATAGAGACTGGTCGCCTGAACGCTCTTACGCTGTGCTGAGGCCGGCAACTGACAGGCACTGAGGGCATGCTCGCGCATGCAGTGCCCCTCTGCCAGCAACAGTAGCTCGTTGGTAGGCAGTTCATCGGCTTTGAGCGTCTTCCTCTGTGCCAGCCGGTGTTTTTTAGGTAAAGCGACCCAGAACGGTTCCTGCGCGAAAACGCGATGCGTCAGGCCGCGGATATTGAATGGGAATGCCAACACCGCCACATCGATACTGCCGGCTTCCAGTTGATCCAGTAAACGTTCTGACTGGTCTTCAATCAGTAAGATTTCCAGATCCGGTAACTGCTGGCGAACGGTCGGCAAAACTTTGGGCAGCAGGAACGGACTGATAGTAGGTATTACACCGACCTGAATTCTGCCGGAGAGCGGATTCTTCTCGGACTGAGCGAGATCGACCAGGTCCTCACTGAGCGATAAAATCTGCTGGGCGCGTCCCGCAATCTCCTCGCCGATAGGCGTAGGCAGAACCTTGCGATTGGTTCTCTCCAGCAGCGAAACTTCAAGCAGTTCTTCCAGGTCCTGTATACCTGCGCTGAGTGTTGACTGTGTGACGAAACATTTTTCTGCAGCATGACCGAAATGTTTCTCTTCAACCACAGCGGTCAAGTATTGCAGCTGGCGTAGCGTGGGTAATCTCATAATCGAATTTTCCGCTTAAAATTCAAAGTTTAATAGTATCAACAAACTATCATGAATACTGCTTTTTGTATCCTGCAACTGCATTTCAACTCCTGTATCAGGTAGCAGCTGAACCTATGACTCATAATCAGAAGGTTAGTTTTCGCTAATTGGCGTCAAATCAACGTGAGTATTCAGGATATTTGTTAGAATCAAGTGACTCGGATTATCAGACTGGAAGGAGAACTTAATGAAAAAATGGCAATGCATTGTATGCGGCTTCATTTATGACGAAGCTCGCGGTCTGCCTGAAGAAGGTATTCCGCCAGGCACCAAATGGGACGAGATTCCAGAAGACTGGGAGTGCCCTGAATGCGGTGTCGGTAAAGAAGATTTCGAAATGGTAGAAATCTGATTGTAAAAAGTTGTGATCGATATCAGTCAGTATTTCTTGTTACTTCTCTTATTAGAAAGAAAAGCAATACTGGCTGATTTCATTTTTCCTTTCTTTGAAACATTCCGGCATCTATCTCTTCTCAGAATAAACAGACTCCTGTGCTAGCCCAAATTCATATTCACCAATTTCGTAATATCAACGAAGCGGAACTGTTTCCTGCAGAGGGCATCAATTTCATTCTGGGTGAAAACGGTTCAGGAAAAACCAGTTTACTGGAAGCGATTTTTGTACTGGCAATGGGCCGCTCTTTTCGTTCGCGCTTTCTGAAAAATCTTGTCAAATACGACCACAAGCACCTTACCCTGTTTGCACGCTCGTTAGATAAAACACCGATTGGCTTACAATATGATTTTCAAAATGGTCTTCAGATTCGTCTGAATAATGCGCCCCTGAAACGGCTTTCAGATCTGGCTTTTCATTTGCCTGTACAGCTCATCCCGGCAAACTGTCACCAGTACTTTGAGCTTGGCCCGAAGTTCCGCAGAAGGATGGTTGATTGGGGTGTGTTCCACGTGGAACATCAATTTAATTATCACTGGCAATCTTATAAAAAAGTATTGCAACAGCGCAATGCCGCAATCAAAACACATAAGCCAATCAACGAAATCACACTATGGGATAAAGCACTCACCGATCATGGTCTGGCTATTACGCAGATGCGTGAACGTTATCTGAAACAATTAATTGTTCACTTCCGCCCTTTCTTCAAAAAGCTTTGCCCTGAATTAGCTGACTACAAATTCTCTTTGCGATATCTCCGTGGCTGGAATAAAGAGTATGAATTATCAGAATACTTACACCAGAATCTCGAGCGCGACCGAGCTTTAGGCTATACCCGTTCCGGACCTCATGCTGCTGACTGGTCATTCAGGGTAAATGATGCTGATCCCTATGAGTTGCTTTCGCGAGGACAGCAGAAGTTATTTTTTCTATCGCTTAGCATGGCACAAATCATGATTTTAGCTGAGCAGAAAAAGCGCGAAAACACCCTCTTGCTAATAGATGATCTGAGCTCAGAACTGGACTGGCATCATCAAAGAACAGTGCTTAATACACTGCGTGAATTGCCGGTACAGAGCTTTATAAGTAGTACGAATACAGAGCTGGAAGCATTGATTTCAGGGAAAAATGAAAAAAGGTTTCACGTGGAACATGGCGTCATTTCCGAGGCTGGGAACGATGCTATCAACACAACTCCAGACGTAGTAGAATAATAGGTTATTCAACATCCTAGACACAGGAACAGTTTGATTATGGCAACGGATAATAACAGCACCTACGACTCTTCGAATATCAAGGTACTAAAAGGCCTTGATGCCGTCAGAAAAAGACCAGGCATGTACATTGGTGATACTGATGATGGTACGGGTTTACATCACATGGTTTTCGAGGTGCTGGATAACGCGATTGACGAAGCGCTGGCCGGTCACTGTTCGCAAATCGAAGTACGCATTCATCCTGACGACTCGGTGTCGGTGATAGATAACGGCCGCGGTATCCCGGTTGATATCCATGAAGAGGAAGGCGTTTCCGCTGCAGAAGTCATCATGACAGTACTTCACGCTGGCGGTAAGTTTGACGATAACTCCTACAAGGTCTCAGGCGGCCTGCATGGTGTAGGTGTTTCAGTGGTGAATGCGCTCTCCAAGAAACTGACGATGGAGATTCATCGCAGCGGCCGTATTTATAAACAGTCCTATACCCATGGTGTACCGGATGCGCCGCTGAAAGATGTAGAAGACACCAGTATTACCGGAACCCGTATCCAGTTCTGGCCAAGCGAAGAAACCTTCACTAATGTCACCTTTGACTACAATGTGCTGGCCAAACGCATTCGTGAACTTGCCTTCCTCAATTCAGGTGTGAGAATCAAGCTGACCGACGAACGCGATGAACGCAGCGAAACCTTCTTTTACGAAGGGGGTATAACGGCTTTCGTTGAGCATCTGAACAAGAACAAAACTTTAATTCATGACAACATCATCAAAATCGATGGTGTGCGTGATGATGTGACAGTTGAATTGTCGATGCAGTGGAATGATTCCTATCAGGAAAACATTTACTGTTTCACCAATAATATTCCACAGCGTGATGGTGGCACCCACCTTGCCGGTTTCCGTGCTGCCCTCACCCGGACATTGAATCAGTACATTGAAAGCGAAGGCCTGGCAAAGAAATCGAAAGTCACAACCAGTGGTGATGATGCCCGTGAGGGTTTAACTGCAGTCTTGTCAGTGAAAGTGCCGGACCCGAAATTCAGTTCCCAGACCAAAGACAAACTGGTGTCATCTGAAGTGCGCACCATTGTTGAATCTTATGTGAATGAATTCTTCCATGATTTTCTGATCGAAAACCCGACCGATGCCAAGTTGATCGCTAACAAAATGATTGATGCGGCACGTGCCAGGGATGCGGCCAGAAAAGCGCGTGAATTGACGCGACGTAAAGGGGTTCTGGATATCGCCGGTCTGCCCGGTAAACTGGCAGATTGTCAGGAGCGCGATCCCGCCCTGTCAGAACTGTTCCTGGTGGAGGGTGATTCTGCGGGTGGTAGCGCCAAGCAGGGTCGCGATCGTCGCACTCAGGCAATTCTGCCACTGAAAGGTAAGATTCTTAATGTTGAGCGCGCCCGTTTCGACAAGATGATAAGTTCTGCTGAAGTCGGCACGCTGATTACGGCACTGGGTTGTGGTATCGGTCGAGACGAATATGATCCGGAAAAACTGCGTTACCACCACATCATTATCATGACGGACGCCGACGTCGACGGCTCACACATCCGCACCCTGCTGCTGACATTCTTTTATAGGCAGATGCCGGAACTGATCGAACGTGGTCATGTATATATTGCGCAGCCGCCGCTGTACAAAATCAAAAAAGGCAAACAGGAGCGTTACGTCAAAGATGATGCCGAGATGGAGCGTTATCTGACCGAAGTGGCGTTACAGAATGCGGCCTTGTATCCGACAGCTGATGCCAGTGCGATTGAGGGCACAGCACTGGCGTCTCTGGTTGCTGAATATCAAACCATTAATGCCATCATCGGACGTCTTTCCAATCACTACTATCCTGCTTTCCTGGATCAGCTGGTGTATCAGCCGCAGATTCCGGCCTTTGGCGATCCAGCGATGGACGAATGGCTGCTGACGATTGAGACAGCGATGAACCGTGGTCTACCCACCGGGACTCACTACAAGTTGAGTATCCAGAATCAGGAAGACGAACCGGTACCGATGGTAAACATCAGCTTCAGCCGTCATGGTATCAGTACCGATTTCCATGTGCCGGGCGAGTTCTTTGATAGCACCGAATACCAGAAAATCCTTGCATTTTCCAATAAAATCAATGGCTTGTTTGGTGAAGGTGCCCGTGTTGAGCGTGGTGAACGGTCAGAGAACATTCATTACTTCTCGCAAGCGGTGAACTGGTTATTGGCAGAGGCACGTCGTGGTCAGCACGTACAGCGCTATAAAGGTCTGGGCGAAATGAACCCGGATCAGTTGTGGGAAACGACGATGGACAAAAGCAAACGCCGCCTGTTGCAGGTGAAGATTGATGATGCCATTGCGGCCGATGAGACTTTCAATACGCTGATGGGTGACCATGTCGAACCCCGTCGTGAGTTTATTGAAACGCATGCGCTGCAGGTATCTAACCTCGATATCTAAAAAGGATTCATACGAATCAATATGGAGCCCTGGCTGTAAATACAGTCAGGGCTTTTTTATGCCCTGTTAACTAGCTGAATGATTGAAAGCAGCGCGAGAGTGTTCTACATTCTCGCCAGGAAGCCGTGAAGGGGGCCTATTAGCGATTTTTATGGCAATTACTGTTCAGATAGTGGCGAACATAAAAAAGGCCCTGAAAAGGGCCTTTGTGAAAGAATTCGGACGGATACGTTTAGTGTAGCTTGATCTTGGGGTGCACACTGCGTCTGAACAGATGAGACAACG
>JABURN010000137.1 GCA_014762585.1 Methylophaga sp. | reverse complement strand
GGAAGAGGTGGCAGAGCATGCATCCTCTTATACCGGCCACTATCTGAAACCGCTGATGAAATCATGAGTCTGGAGCAGGAAATCAAACTTCAGGTCAGCCAGGATGAGTCGCTGGATCTGGAGAAACTGGACTGGCTGATGGCCATGCTGGAGCAACCGGGTCAGCGAATTCATTTACTCAGTACCTATTTCGATACACCGGCTCGTGACCTGCAACAGTTTGGTGCCGGCCTGCGACTTCGCCAGATCGGTGAGCAGTGGTTGCAGACTGTGAAATGCACTGGCAAGGCGGAGAACGGATTACATCAGCGCAATGAGTGGGAACATCCCCTGGCGGGGCCTGAATTTGATACAGCGCTGCTAAAACAGACCGAACTGGCTCCGCTGGTGGAAGATACTGCCGTCTGGAATGCACTCACGCCCTTATTTACCACCGAGTTCGAAAGACTGGTGTTACCACTGCGTTTAGAAGATGGCACCCGCGTGGAAATGGCCTATGACCGCGGCCAGGTCCGCGCTGGAAAACGACAAGCACCGATTCATGAAATTGAGCTCGAACTCAAACAGGGTGAGATTAAAAAAGTGCAGCAACTGGCCGACCGGCTGAAGGCCGCATTACCACTGCAATACAGTGATATCAGCAAAGCGGCACAAGGCTATAAGTTGTCGCAAGCATTTGAAAAATAAGTACTTTGCTTTGTTGTCCCAGGCAAAGACAAACCCCTGAATAGTTTGCTATAGTCGAAATGAAGCTTCTATCGATTCAACGATGCGTAGAGCAGTTAACCGCTTGTTGTTCTGCGCTGCTTGTCTCACCCAAGCGAGTAGGAGTATCGACTATGAAGAAAAAATGGGTCGTCGTTGCCGAGAGCAGCCGCGCCAGAATCTTTTCGGTTGAGAGCCGAACCAGCCCGCTTAAGGAAGTGGATGATCTCATCAACAGTGCTAGTCGTCTCAAAGGCGAGGAACTCGTGTCTGATGATGCGGGCCGTTCCTTCGACAGTCATGGTCAGGGAGGGCGTCATGCGATGGAGCCGAGGACGGAACCCAAAGAAACAGAAGTTCTGCACTTTGCTCATGATGTCGGCGAGCGCCTGGAAAACGCCCGCCGTACCGGCGATTACAACGATCTGGTGATTATCTCCTCACCAGGCTTTCTGGGTAAGCTCAAGCAGAGCCTGGGAAGTGTGACACAGAAACATATCAGTCAGACGATCAACAAAAACCTGATCCATAAGAGTGAAGCGGAAATCCGCGATTACCTGTTTCACTAGACTTAGCAAGCGGCCGGTGACTCAGCTCACTGGCCGCGTTTAGCGGGTAGACAAACCCTGCCCGGTTTCAAACTTCCAGGTACGGATAATGGTCAGCATGTCATTATCCTTCAGTACATTGTCCGGTATTGCAGCGTACGGCGCGCCCAGACGGACGATACGCACTGCAGCTTCATCCAGCACTTCATGACCGGAGGAACGTGAAATCACGATACCCCCTGCCGGCACACTCCCGTCCGGATTGATATCCACCGATAGCATCAGGCTGCCGTTCAGTCCCTGACGCCGTGCTTCCTGTGGATAGTTCATATTACCGATATTCTCGACTTTCATTTCCCAGGCTTTCATATAAGCTGCAGCAGCAAATTCCTTAGTAGAAGCCGAGATACGTCTTTTTTTGGGGCGCTCACTGAGTGCCCGGGTGGTTTCGTTGAGCTTGTTCTGCAAGTCATGAATTTCATTCCTTGCCTGCAGCATCAGATCCCTGGCAGAAGGTCGAGGCGGTGGCTCGGGAGCTGCGTCAGCTTCTGGTTCAGGCTCAGTTTCCGGCTTCTCCACTTTCTCCACCTTGCGTTCAGCCTTCTCCTGAGTCAGCTTTTGCACCGGCTTCTCAGCTTGAGGTTCTACCGGTTCCGGCGGGGCGGGCTTAGGCTCGGGCTCCGGCGGTGCGGGTTCGGGTTCCGGGGCTGGTGGTTCAGGCGCGGGATCGGGTTCTACCAATGGCACAGGTTCCGGCTCGATTTCTGCGGTGGCAATGGGCGGTACCGGCTCTGAACTGGGCATTTCTTCCACTATCGGTACCGGTAATGTCGGGGTGGGCTCGGGCGTCGGTGTCTCGGTTTCGCCACCGCCTTCATTGTCAGCCTGGGCGAGAAAATCGGCTTCTTCCGGCTTGATACGATCCTGCTGCTTAACCAGGGTGATTTCGAGATTGTTGACCGGCGCATTGGTCGGTTCGGAAAAGACGTCAAAACTGATGCCGAGCACGATGATCAAGTGAATGATGATCGAGATCAGCAGGGTAAAGAGCAGTCTGTCAGAGGCAGTGGTTCTTGCCATGGGTCACTAGGGTACCTGACGAATCAACGGCGTCTGCTTCGGATCACTCAACCTGACTTGCTCGGCCATGGCCGCTGTCATTTCGATCTGTCCGTCAGCTCGCATCAGCATAACATGATCGATGCCCAGCGAAGCGGCAATTTGCGGCCAGTCCTCACCGGCTACAACCAGCGCTGTTGCGGCCGCATCAGCGCGGGCAGCCTGCTTGTGGATCACTGTGACCGAGATATTATCGCGGGCCGGCTGACCAGTCCGTGGGTCGAGAATATGAGGATAGCGTATGCCTTCATAGGTGAAATAGCGTTCATAGTCACCGGAGGTGAATACGCTCTCATCTCCCTGCATTGCCACCGAGGCCAGCATGCCACCTTCCTTGCGAGGGTGGCGGATGCCAATTCGCCAGGGCCTGTCACCATGGCGGCCGATCGCACGCAGATCACCACCAATATTGATAATCGCGTTCTTAATGCCCTGTGCTTTAAGCGCTGCCATGGCGGCATCAACGGCGGTGCCCTTGGCAAAACCGCCGAATCCCAGTTTGACCATCGGGTTGTCACTGCTCAGCACATTATTATCGATATGAATATCATCCATGGTCGGCGCCGCGGCCAGCCATTCATCGATCTGAGCCTGCGCTGGTGGCGGACGTGATTCAAACCAGTTGTCCTGGTGGTAGCCCCACATTTCAAACAGTTTGCCAGCAGCCGGGTTGAACAGATGCTGACTGTCATGGGCATACAGAGCGGCTTCCTCGATCACCGCAGCAACTTCGGGCTTGATCTCGACTGTTTCGCCGGCAGCAATCGCCTCGTTGATACGGGTCAGCGTACTGGGCTGCCAGGCATGCCAGGTGTCATTGACGTTATTAAAAGCCTGTTCCAGCACATCGATGGTTTTGTCAGCGGTTTCGGCATCAACACCATAAAGGCTGACATCAATTTCGGTGCCAAAAGCATAGAATTTAGCCTGTCGGGCGCGTTCGCTGTCACCACAGGCTGTGACCAGCAGGCTGGTGATGAGTAAAAACGGGATAAGAAGAGGTTTCATGGCAGTCTTTGTTCAATGGCAGTCATTAAGTCGGCATCGATATTGATCCCGAATTCTCGGTCGAGTTCACGGATGCAGGTCGGGCTGGTGACTTTGATTTCGGTGAGGTAATCGCCAATCACATCCAAACCCACAAAAATCAGACCTTTTTCGCGCAATTTGTCGCCTACCTGCTGACAAATCCAGCGGTCCCGCTCACTGAGGGGACGGCCTTCAGCGCGGCCGCCGGCAGCAAGATTACCGCGGGTTTCACCCTGGGCCGGGATTCTTGCCAGCGCATACGGTACCGGTTCGCCGTCTATCAGCAGAATGCGTTTATCGCCATCTTTGATTTCAGGTAAATATTTCTGCGCCATCACCGATTTGCGGCCATGATCACTCAGTGTTTCAACGATAACGGAGAAATTGGGATCGTCACTGTTAATCCGGAATATTGAGGCACCGCCCATGCCATCCAGCGGTTTCAGAATGATATCGCCATGTTCCTGCTGAAATGCTCGGATCAGGTGCTTATGGCGGCTGACCAGGGTCGGCGGGCAGCATTGTGGGAACCAGGCGGTAAACAGTTTTTCATTGGCATCGCGCAGGCTCTGTGGGTCATTGACGATCAGCACCCCGGCCGCCTGCGCCTGTTCCAGCAGATAGGTGCTGTATACGTATTCCATATCGAAAGGCGGATCCTTTCGCATCAGGATGGCCTCCAGATGGGTGATCGGCCGGGTCTCGCTGGCACCCAGCTCAAACCATTTATCTGGATTTTCAAATACTTTCAGTGGTCGCATTTCGGCAAAGACCTTGCCGTCACGCAGAAACAAATCCTGCTGTTCCATGTAAAGGATTTGCCAGCCCCGCTCCTGGGCGGCCAGTAACATCGCAAAACTACTATCTTTCTTGATATTGATCCGGGAGACCGGATCCATAACGATACCGACGGTGCGTTGCATATCCCACTCTATGTACGCTGTGAAAAGACAGCCCATTGTACCTGAAAGCCTGATTTGACCGCAGATTTTGCATAGCCTCTAAACACCGGGCAGCGGATGATTGCATGATGCGTCTCTACAAGCGGGCATGGGATTCGCTATAATCGCAGGGGTTTTGACTTTGAATAATGATATCGAGCTAATGACGAATAAAGCGGTGATGAAGGCGGAGACGCCGAGAACCTTTCAGGAGCTCATCCTGAGACTGCAACAGTACTGGGCTGAACAGGGTTGTGTGTTGTTGCAACCTTACGATATGGAAGTCGGTGCCGGTACTTTCCACCCGGCGACTTTCCTGCGCGCCATCGGCCCGGAGCCCTGGAGCGCCGCCTATGTGCAACCTTCGCGTCGTCCTACTGACGGTCGTTATGGTGAAAACCCTAATCGCCTGCAGCATTATTACCAGTTCCAGGTAGTACTGAAACCGTCACCGCTCAACATTCAGGAGCTGTACCTGGGGTCGCTGGAAATGCTCGGCCTCGATACCTCAGTGCACGATATCCGTTTTGTTGAAGATAACTGGGAATCGCCGACACTCGGCGCCTGGGGACTGGGCTGGGAAGTCTGGCTCAATGGCATGGAAGTGACTCAGTTCACCTATTTTCAGCAGGTCGGTGGCCTCGAATGCCGTCCGGTCACCGGTGAGATTACCTATGGCCTGGAGCGGATTGCGATGTATCTGCAGGGCGTCAGCAGCGTTTACGATCTGGTCTGGGCTGACGGGCCGATGGGTACCGTGACTTACGGTGACGTTTTCCATCAGAATGAAGTCGAGATGTCCGCCTATAACTTCGAGCAGGCTGACGTCGAGAGCCTGTTCCATACCTTTGATACCTGCGAACGCGAGAGCCAGAGAATGATTGAAGCCGGCCTGCCATTGCCTGCCTACGAACTGGTGCTGAAAGCCTCTCACACCTTTAACATGCTGGATGCACGCAAAGCGATTTCCGTCACTGAAAGACAACGTTTCATTCTGCGGGTCAGAACGCTTGCCCGGGCTGTGGCCCAAGCCTATTACGATCGCCGTGAAGCACTGGGCTTCCCGATGGTGCAGGCAGGCGAAGCGGAGGCGCAGGCATGAAAGACTTTGACGATCTGCTGATTGAACTGGGCACTGAAGAACTGCCACCGAAAGCCCTCGCCAAACTCAGTAAGGCTTTTCTTCAGGGCGTGGAACAGGGCCTGAAGAAAGCCGAACTGAGCTACGACGAAATCCGTCCTTATGCGACACCACGCCGTCTGGCGCTGGTCATCAGCAAGCTGCAGACCAAGCAACCCGACCGTGTCGTTGAACGTCGCGGTCCTGCGGTCACTGCCGCCTTCGACGAAGATGGTAACCCCACCAAGGCTTTGCTGGGTTTTGCCGGGTCCTGTGGTGTGGAAGTCGATGATCTCGACACCATGAAAACCGACAAAGGCGCCTGGCTGGTATTCAAACAGGAACAGGCCGGTGCAATTGCCGCTGATTTGCTGCCTGAGATTATCCAGCAGGCGCTGTATGATCTGCCGATCCCCAAACGTATGCGCTGGGGCGACCTGCCGGGTGAATTTGTGCGCCCCGTCCACTGGCTGATTGTGCTTCTGGGCGATGAAATTGTGCCAATGGAGCTGTTGGGCGTCAGCGCCGACCGTTTCACCCGTGGCCATCGTTTTCACTACCCGCAGCCCATCAGAATCAGCTCGCCAATGACCTATGCACCGCAGTTGGAAAGTGAAGGTCATGTCATGGTCGATTTCGAGGCCCGTAAAGAAGCGATTGAAGGCCAGGTTAAAGAACTGGCAAGCAAACTCAAAGGCAGTGCCATTATCAACCCGGATCTGCTTGATGAAGTGACCGGTCTGGTTGAGTGGCCAGTCGCACTGGCCGGGAATTTTGATCAGCGTTTTCTGGAACTGCCGCCGGAAGCCCTGATTTCTTCGATGGAAGGCCATCAGAAATATTTTGCAGTCGAGGCGAAAGACGGCAAGCTGCTGCCCCATTTCATCACGGTCAGCAATATCGCCAGCCAGGACCCGGCCCAGGTGATTGCCGGGAATGAACGGGTGATCCTGCCCCGACTCAGTGATGCCGCCTTCTGCTGGGATACCGACCGCAAGCGTGCACTGGCAGAACATCAGGATCAATTGAAAACCATCGTGTTCCAGAACAAGCTGGGCACGGTTTACGACAAATCCCAACGTGTCGCTGCGCTGGCTGCCGAGATTGCCGCTCAGATCGAGGGCCAGCCTGCACTGGCTGAACGTGCCGCTCAGCTGGCCAAGTGTGATCTCGTCACCGAGATGGTGGGTGAGTTTCCCGAATTGCAGGGCATTATGGGCCGTTATTATGCGCGCCTTGATGGTGAAGACAATGAAGTCGCCGAAGCGCTGGATGAGCAATATCAACCGCGCTTTGCCGGTGACAATCTGCCGGCTACCCGTACCGGTCAGGCCGTTAGTCTGGCGGAAAAACTGGATACGCTGACCGGCCTGTTCGGTATCGGTCAGCCGCCATCCGGCGTCAAGGATCCGTTTGCGCTGCGCCGGGCTGCATTGGGCGTGCTGCGGATTATTATTGAAAAATCGCTGGATCTGGACCTGACCCAACTGCTGGACAAAGCGGCGGCCAATTTCGACGGCAAACTGTCTGAAAAAGACGTCAGCGATCAGGTCATGCAGTATTTCTTTGACCGTCTGCGCGGCTACGCACTGGAACAGGGCTTTAAAGCCGACGAGTTCGAAGCGGTACTGACGGTGAAACCCACCCGGCCACTGGACTTCATGCAACGTTTGAAAGCTGTGGCTGCTTTCCGCAAGCTGGAACAGGCAGAGTCACTGTCCGCAGCCAACAAGCGCATCGGCAATATCCTGCGTAAAAACGACGCTGAAACCACTGGGCCAGAGATAAAAGACAGTCTGTTGCAGGAAGCCGCTGAGAAAGCACTGGCAGAGCAAGTCAGTCAGGCCAGACGCGAACTTGCGCCGTTAACGGCCAAAGCCGATTATACCGGCGTCTTGAATTATCTGGCCGGCATGCGTGAAACCGTCGACAGCTTCTTTGACGATGTGATGGTTATGGCGGATGATGAGGCTGTCAGACAGAACCGTCTGGCATTACTCAATCAGACCCGGGCTCTGTTCCTGGGCGTGGCCGATATTTCCTGCCTGCAGGAGTAAGATTATGTCGCTGATTATTCTGGACCGGGACGGTGTGATAAATCATGACTCGGATGATTTTATTAAAACACCGGCCGAGTGGGAGCCCATTGAGGGCAGTCTGGAAGCCATCGCGCGACTGAATTATGCCGGTTACCGTATCGTGGTGATTACAAATCAATCCGGTATTGCCCGCGGGCTGCTGGATGTGGAAACCCTGAACCGGATCCACAGTAAAATGCGGCGGATGCTGGCCCAGGTGGGCGGTAAGATTGAAGCCATTCTTTATTGTCCCCATGGCCCTGAGGATGGCTGCAGCTGCCGCAAACCACATAACGGTTCATTCACCGATCTGGCACAGCGCTTACGGGTCAACCTGGACAATGTACCGGCTGTCGGGGACTCAATGCGTGATATTCAGGCGGCGATGGCCTCGAATGCACGACCTATTCTGGTCAGAACCGGTAAAGGGGAACGAACCCTGACGGAGGGACTGCCTGAAGGCGTTGAAGTCTATGACGACCTGGCCGCTGTAGCGAGCGCCCTGCTGGAGCCGCAATTGCAATGATCCTGTTTCGTTCACTGGTCTTTTTTATTATCTACGCGGTGACTGCCGTGCTGTTTTCCTGTCTGGGTGTGGTGCTCTGGCCTTTACCGTTCAAGTGGCGTTACGCTGTGATCAGTCAGTGGGCCAAGCTGAACATCTGGCTGCTGGCGAAAATATGTGACCTGCATCTCGAAGTCGAAGGCAAAGAGCACATCGGCGAAGAACCCGCTGTTATTATCTGTAAACATCAGTCGGCGTGGGAAACACTGGCCTTACAGGCGGTTTTCCCGCCACAGGTCTGGGTGTTGAAGCGTGAATTGTTATGGATTCCGTTTTTCGGCTGGGGATTGGCCTCGCTGAGCCCGATTGCGATTGATCGTAAAGCGGGTCGCAAAGCGCTCAGTCAGGTTATTGAGCAGGGCCTGGATCGTCTGTCCTCCGGTGCCTGGGTCGTGGTGTTTCCGGAAGGCACCCGCGTGGCCCCGGGTCGTATGGGCAAGTTTGGTATCGGTGGTGCCCGTCTGGCCGTAGACACCGGCTATCCGGTAATTCCGGTTGCTCATGATGCCGGACATTATTGGCCCAAACGTGGTTTTTTGAAAAAACCGGGGACCATCAAAATGGTGATTGGTAACAAGATTGAGACCGCTGGCGTTGATGCCGCTAGCCTCAATCAACAGTTGTTTGAATGGATGCAGCAGCAAATGACCAAGCTGGAGGGCAAAAAGCCGCTTCAGCAAGACAAAAAATGATAGAGAGTCGACATGGTGGCTAGAGCAGAAGGCATTTTACGCTTACTGATCGTGGATAACTCCCTGAGTGATGCGGAGACCGTGATCAATACCCTGCGCAGTGCAGGTCATGCTGTCCGAGCCGCCCGTGAAGACCGTCCTGCCGAACTGGAACAGTTACTCGCAACCCAGACCTGGGATTTAATGGTGTGCCGGGAAGGAGTCCCCAGTCTGTCACCGGTCGATGTCGTTTCACTGCAGCATCGTCTGGGTAAGGATCTGCCCTGCATAATCATCATTAACGACAAGAGCAGCGAAGAGCAGTTCTATGACTGCGGTGCGCAGGATATTGTCGTATTTGGTGATAATCGCCGGCTGCAGTTTGCTGCGAATCGTGAACTGAAAAACCTTTATATCCGGCGTCTTGGTCGTCGCAATGAACGTGCGCTGAGAGAGAGCGAGAAACGCTCCCGGGCCCTGCTGGAAAGCTCCCGTGATGCCGTCGCCTACATGCATGAAGGCATGCATATTTATGTTAACCAGGCCTATTTGAATTTATTCGGCTATGAAGAGCCGGAGGATGTAGACGGCCTGCCGATGCTGGATCTGATCAGGGCCGAAGATCATCATAAATTCAAAGCGGTATTCCGCGACTTTGCCGAGCAAAGCGATTCGGCACCGGTCACGGTGGTGTCCAACTGCGTGCGTGCTGATGGCACCGGTTTCAATGCGAAGATTGAATTCAGTCACGCCCGGGTAGAAGGTGAAGACTGTACCCAGGTAGTGATTCGTGACGATGCCAGCTTCAGTGTCGATGATTCACAAATTAAATTGCTGCGGGATCACGATTTGCTGACGGGGCTGTATAACCGTAAACGCTTTATCGATGAACTGGAAAAAACCGTGTTTCACGCGGCAGAAGGCAACGGTGATGCCGAAATGCTTTATCTGGTGCTGGATGACTTTCAGGCCATTAAGGAACAGGTCGGACTGGGCACCAGTGATGTCATTATCAAAAGTGTCGCTGACTTGCTGCGCAAAAATCTGAAAGAAGGTGAAACCCTGGGCCGTTACGGCGATCAGGTCTTTACCATCATTATTCCCAGTCATGATGACAGTGTCGTTGATGAGCGTGCCAATGCCTATCTCAAAGCGATTGATGACTATGTGTCTCATGCCAATGGCAAGACCATTGATCTGCACTGCAGTATCGGTATTTCACGTATCAGTGAAAATCAGGCTACGGTTGAAACTGTACTGGAAAATGCTGATAAAGCCTGCACCAAGGCGCAAAAAGCCGGTGGCAATCAAATTGCCCGTCATCAGCTGCAAATGGAATCTGAGCAGTCCGGTGCACAGAGCGTCGAGCAATGGCATAAACGCCTGACTAAAGCGCTGCAGGAAAACAAGTTCCTGCTCCATTATCAGCCGATTGTCAGCCTGCATGGTGAGGAACAGGAGTTTTATGAGGTCCTGTTACGTCTTGAAATGATTGAAGGCCGTCTGACTCAGGCGGAAGACTTTATCCAGCATGCGCACAGCCTGAAAATGATGGCGGAAATCGATAAATGGGTGATTCGAACAGCGATTGAAACCCTCAGCGAGCATCGTCATCAATTCCCTCATACCCGCTTCTTTATCAAGCTTTCAGAGCAAAGCCTGCATCAAACCGAGTTTGTAGATTGGCTGGTGGCGACGCTGGAAGCACATAAGCTCAGTGGTCATGCTGTCATTTTTGAGGTCAGTGAAACGATTGCCCTGGATAACCTGGAGCAGGCCCGTGAAATCATCGGCAAACTCAAGCAGAACGGCTGTGAGTTCGGGCTGGAACATTTCGGCTCCGGGGTCGACTTCTCCAACAGCCTGAATACGCTGGATGTGGATTATGTCAAAATCAACGGTGCCTTTGTCGAGAACATGGCGCATGACAGTGAAAACCAGGCTGCAGTCAAAGCGATCATCGAAATGACCAAACAAGCCGGTAAGCGTTGTATTGCCGAGTTCGTTTCCGATGCCAACAGTCTTGCACTACTGTGGCGACTGGGCGTGGATTATGCACAGGGCTATTACATCCATGAACCATCAGACAAACTCGATTACGACTTTGAAGATGATGATCTTTAGCTGAGTATTGATGCCATAAAAAAAGCCGGGCAAGCCCGGCTTTTCTGTTTCTAGCGTACGCCGCGCAGGGCGTTGATACGATCTTCCAGTGGCGGATGAGTCATGAACAACGCGGTGAAACCGGCACGGCCACCGGAAATACCGAAGGCATGTAATTGATCCGGCAGAGGTTCATCCGCAGTGCCGGCCAGACGCTGCAGGGCTGCGATCATCTTGGGGGCTCCGACCAGGCTGGCTGCGCCGGCATCGGCGCGGTATTCACGCTGACGGCTGAACCACATGACGATAATGCTGGCGAGGAATGCCAGTACCAGTTCTGCGATGATCGAGGTAATCCAGAACGCCGGACCATGGCCACGCTCGGTTTTGAATACCGTTCTGTCGACGACATGACCGATCACCCGTGACAACACAATCACAAAGGTATTCACCACACCCTGAATCAACGCCATGGTGATCATATCGCCATTGGCAATATGACTGACTTCGTGGGCCAGAACCGCTTCTACTTCATCCTGGGTCATTGACTGCATCAACCCCGTGCTGACCGCAACCAGTGCTTTGTTTCTATTAGCCCCGGTGGCAAAGGCATTGGGCTGCGGTGACTGATACACCGCCACTTCCGGCATGCCGATATTGGCCTGCTTGGCCAGACGGCTGACCGTGCTGACCAGCCAGCGTTCGGTGTCATTTTTAGGTTGTTCGATAACCTGGGCACCGGTCAGGCGTTTGGCCGTCCATTTGGAAATCAGTAATGAAATAAAGGAACCGCTGAAGCCGATAACCGCAGCATAGATCAACAGCGAAGTCATATCCAGGCCGACACCCTGCTCATCGAGCAGGCTTTCAATGCCCAGCAAACGCATGGTCATACTCAGCACCAACAACACGGCAAGGTTGGTACCGACAAAAAGCATAATTCGTTTCATTGCTGAATCCTAAGTGTGTAAACAGAGCTAAATATGGGTAAAGACTGTGACAATTTCAAGCTTGCCTAAGACAATTTTTCAGCAGCTTTTGCTCACAGTCGTTCAGTTGTTTGATGCAGGCATGCTCTGTGTCTGCGGCCACCATCACGCTGCAAATCGGCTGTCCTTTTCTGATAAGGCTGCAGGCCTCGGGAAGGTCATGACAGGCTGCCGGCCAGTTCGGGCTATCAATAACCACATAATCTTTTTCGGCAAAACAAATATGCAGTAATCTGACCTGCTGGTTTTCTGAGTGCTGTGTAATCTCTGCAGGGGAGTGACCGCGGCACCAGTCGATATGCCATTGCAGCCAGTCAGCTTCGGATAATAATTCCACAGAGGCACTGATCCGAGGATTCACTTCAAGGAGATAAATAGCTTTATCGCTACTGACAATGTAATCAAGACTGTTGAGGCCCTTAAGTTTGCTGGCTTTAACCAGCTTCTCCAGTAGGGTGATTAATTGCGCGGCATGCGCAGGTGGCTGGTTCTGCTGCCAGATTTGCTGCAAAACAAACTGGCCGGCTTGATTGGTCTGCCGGTTCCAGCCCAGTATGCGCGGCTTCTCGCCGTCAGCGATAAAACAGACTGACCGTGTCTCCCCCTCCATTCTCTGCTGGTAAAACTCACCCGGTTTGAGCGGGGCATTATCGGCTATTACCGCTGTGCCACCGGCACTGTCCAGGCGCTTTCGTAGTGGATTCAGGCTCGGTGACCTGGTCAGGCTGGTTGGCGGGTAGGGTAGCAGTAACGAGTCCAGCAGTTTGAAAAAGTTTTGAGGTTCCCGCAGTAAGGCCAGCGTGTGTGCTGAATTGCCAATGACCTCAATATGTGCCGGTAATTGAGAAAGGAT
>JABURN010000224.1 GCA_014762585.1 Methylophaga sp. | reverse complement strand
CATGTTGCCGCCAATTGCTCCTGCATTGGCGGCATACATCACATCCATGTGAATAACATTTTTGTCAGGAACAAAAATGGACAGCGATAGCTGCCCGAAGGGTGAAGTGCAGGGATGCACTTCATCAAAGTAGGTCACCCTTAAGTCCATCCCAAGGCTCATTACGAACACATATCCAGAGAATCACGAATGTCTTTGCACGACTGGTGCAAGCCCCAAGGGTCAGCTACATGGATGTAGGCGATAAAGTAGGCACCTGAATAGTAAGAGCTTGAGCTGTACACGAACCTATTCTTCAGGCTTCCTGAACCTCAAAGTCATCCGATCACTCTCGCCAATACCCAGATATTTCTCCCTGTCCTGCTCACCCAGACGTAATGTGGGTGGTAATGTCCAGACGCCAGCAGGATAGTTTTTAATATCTTTAGGGTTACTGTTAATTTCAGATTTCGCTTCAAGTACAAAGCCGGCTTGTTCTGCCAGGTCAATAACCAGCTGTTCAGTCAGATAGCCAGAGGCATTCATGGTCTGTAGAGATGTGCCGGCGTCAGCCCTGTGGTCAGTCAAGCCCAGAATGCCGCCTGGCTTGAGTACATCGAACATTGCAGTGAATACCTGCTCTGCAAAGCCACCTTTAACCCAGTTATGTACATTCCTGAATGTGAGAACGGCATCCGCGCTATTGTCCGGGCCGAGCTGCCAGTTGTCTGGCGGGCCGAATGCTATCACTTCAACCTCCTCAAATCTGTCCGGATGGTCTGCTAACCAGGCCTCATATTCAGCCTTGATATTCTGACGCCAGACAGGACCACCTTCAGGGAAGCCGGCAGCAATGAAATTACCATCACCCTGTTTTATCCACGGTGCGAGGACTTCCGTGTACCAGCCTCTACCGGGCCAGATTTCAATGACAGACATGTCTGGTTTTATGCCGAAGAAGTCGAGGGTTTCAGCGGGATTACGGTATTGATCTCGATGTTTGTTACTGAGGTTACGATCCGGGTGATCAAGTATGGTTTGAATATCAGCACTCAACGTTAACTGAGGGAGCAGTGCCATACAGACACTCACAAATACAGGAATCAATCGCTTCATAAGTCGCTCATTTGTTGATTAGCCATGAGTAATGACTGACCGCATCTTTGGCAAATAGTTACAGGGCATTTGGAATGTAAAGCGCACTCATAATGAGTGCTGATTGAAGACTGTCTATACCACATGGTGTTTGCCAACCAGTTTCACCGTGCTGGCCTGAGGGCCTTGTTCACCCATTTCTTCACTGAACCTGACTTCCATCCCTTCCTCAAGGTTGTCAAAGTCTGCATCAAGCACACTATTGCGGTGGAAATAGATATCTCGGCCGGTCGGGGTCAGAATGCGTCCGTAATCTTCCATCGGAAACAGCGCAGTGATTCGACCATGGGGTGGGATATCATGCGTCTTTACTTCGCGGCGCTGCTGACTGGCGTAGGATTTGAGCTGACGCTTCATGGCTTCAAAGGCATCACGTACAGCCACATAGGGGTCTTCGTGAGCATGGTTTTTAACCGGATCGCGGCTTACCACCAGTTCCTTGCCGGGCACACGCAGGTCGATGCGGACATGAAACAGATTGCCCTGGTTATGGTTGCGATTACTCTGTTCGACAATAACATCGCAGCTCATGATGCGATCAAAGAATTGTTCAAGGCCGGCGGCTTTTTCGCGGATTTTTGCCTCGAGGGCTTCGGAAGGTGCCATTTGACGGAAGGTGATTTGGACGGGTAACTGCATAACACTTACCTCCAGCATGAGTCTTGAAGTTCTGCCAGCAATGCACAGGGCATCGCCAGTTACAATTTCATGATGCGCTTATCACTGGGTCATGTGCAAGCCATGCTGGGCAGTGAATTAGCATTCAAGCAGAGTGTCTTTGCTAAGATAGTCTGTGGCTTAAACAGAGTGTAATCAATGGCGCATATTCAAAAAGCAGATCCTGAAGCTCGGCGCAAAGCGATTAAATCAATTTTGATTGGGCTCGCGGTCGGCACTGTCTTGTTTCTCATCTTCGACAGTCTGATTGGCAATGTGAATGTCTGGATTGAAGACAATGCCGAACTGCTGGTTGAGCATCATTACCTGGCATTCCTGCTGATGCTGATCCCGGTGGCGCCGGTGATAGGTCTGAGTATTGTGCTGCTGCGCTATGCCGGCAGGATTATCAAGACGCAAAGATTCCCGCCACCAGACACGCCCGTCATACGTGATGTTCGTGTAGTCGAGGGACAGGCCGCTGTCTGGCGCGGACGGATTGCCCAGCTGTTATGCTGGATTATCCTGCTTGCTGCAGCGGCCATCCCCTTACTGATCTGGTACATTTTTTATACGGTCAGCTGTATTGGCTGATATTCAATGATGTCTGGCCTGCTGCGCTTTCTGAATGTTTTCTTTCCTGGCCCGCTGTTGCGCCGCGGTCGGTTTGTCTTTTTCTGCCACATTTTTGCGCGGTTTGGATTCGAAAATATCACCACGGACACGCCGCGGCACGCTTCGCAGGTTACGCAGTACTTTCTGAGTGGATTTTCTGTCGCTGCGTAGATACCCCTGGTCGTCAACATAGGCATCATCTTTATCAATCAACCAGGCATGGGTGGCCCATGAACCGCTGGAACGGTGGCCTGCCAGTCTCAGAGTGTGGCCATCTTTACCTACGTCATGAGTGCGAAAGCTGGTGAACTGGCTTTTTGGGCGAACGATAATGCGGTAATACTCGCCTTCGCCTTTAGTGCCGACATTGGCCCTGTCAGAACCTTCCGGCTGGGAAAGCGAACGCTGGCGTGATGTCATTTCCTGCCAGGCTTTCTGTGCTTTCTTGATATTTTCTCTGGCTGCTTCTCTTTGTTTCTGAGTCATGCTGACCTCCTTTAAGGATGTCTAACTCGATCATTTTCAGCCTATCAGATTCCAGCGATGCTTAAAAATGCATCAGTTTATGCTTCATTAACTGTCGATATAGTGCTTTTCCTGAAAGCGGGGAGAGCAGATAGCTAGAAATATCAGATCTTTATCGCTAGGATTGCTGATTCGCTGTCTGATTTGGGGCGGAATCAACACGACATCACCGGTTTTGACCCTTTTTGGTGCGTCATCACCGACTTCGACATCACCTTCCCCTTCCAGAATCACATAGCGTTCCGTCGTCCCGCTGAGCCGGTGCCAGGCTGTGGTGACGCCCGGCGTCACTTTGACGCGGGCAATTGACACATTCGGATCATGCGGGTCATTGGATAATTCGTTAATAAAGCAGCCTTCGACAAAGAAATACTCTCGGCCCGGATCGAAGTATTTGATATAACTGGTCATGCGCCGATAGTAATGGGTTTTTGCACGGAAGAGAATCAAATTCTGCGGATCTGATTTTCTATCTGACTGATGAGCTTGATAAATTCTGGCATCAGTTATGCAGAAGCTTGTATGACACAACTCGCTGAGAGGTGCGCTATGAGATGGTTCCTGCTACTCATGTCCCTGGTCTTCCCCAGTGCCCAGGCGGACGATTTTATCCCATGGAGTCGGGTTGTATTATCAGGTGGTGTGCATACCATGATGGGATTTGCGCCGCCGGAGCTGCGCCGTGCTGATGTGCTCAATATTTTTATTGAAGGTGATGGCAGGCCCGGTGTCGCCCTGAAGCTGGCCCAGGAAATCGGTGCTAACAGCGTCTACATTGGTCGCCCATGCCAATACCTGCGTGCGAATCGAATGAATACCTGTGGTAAGGACGTATGGACCTCTCACCGCTATTCAGGTCAGGTGATCCACTCAATGAACCGAGCCATTTCGGCGATGAAAATCCGTTACCAGGCTAAACAGGTTCGTCTGATAGGCTTTTCCGGTGGCGGTACTGTCGCGAGCATTGTCGCGGCCGTGCGTGATGATGTGGATCTGCTTGTCACCGTGGCCGGTAATCTGGACCATAAGCGCTGGACCGACTTCAATCAAATTGATCCACTGGATGGTTCACTCAACCCCATCAACTTCAGCGAAGCGCTGGAAGCCGTTCCGCAGATCCACTTAATCGGCGAACGCGATGATGTCGTCCCGGGCTCGGTACTGACATCGTATCTTTCGCATATGAAAACACTGGACAATGTACAAAGCTATATCGTGGTGGGCGCCGACCATACCTGCTGCTGGTCACTGGCACTGGCAGATGTTTTGAACTAGAAAAGAAAAAGCCCCTCGGGAAGGGGCTTTTTCCGGGTGAGAAGGATATAAAGCAACTAGCGGTTGCATATGTACATGGTCACTTCAAATCCATAACGCATATCTGAGTATTCTGGTTTAGTCCACATGGTTCTCTCTCCTGTTAAGGTTATATAAAACGCCGGGGTTTCCCTGAAGCGTTGAGTGAATTATGGCGTGGACTCATAATCAAGTCTAACGATTAAATCAGATTGATATTATCGTAAAATACGATTATTGACTCGCCAGCCAGTCGTCATCTGATTCTTCATTCATGCCTTCAAACAGGTAAGTTGAGAGATAGCGTTCACCGGTATCAGGCAGCATGGCCAGAATGGTTGAGCCGTTTTCTGCTTTCTCTGCAACCTTCATCGCTGCCGCCAGTGTGCCACCACAGGAGAGGCCAACAAAAATGCCTTCTTCACTGGCAAGGCGCAAGGCCCAGTGTTTTGCCTCTTCATCGGTGACGGGATACAGTTCATCATGCACGTCACGATTCAATACATCGGGTACAAAGTCGGGGGTCCAGCCCTGAATTTTATGCGGGTTCCAGTCACCGCCTGCCAGCAATGAAGCGGCAGCGGGCTCAGTTGCTACCACCTTGGTGTCAGGACGAGCGAGCTTGATCATTTCACCGGCGCCGGTCAAAGTACCGCCGGTGCCCCAGCCGGAGACCCAGTAATCGAGGCGCTTGCCGGCAAAGTCCCGCAAAATCTCAGGCCCGGTGGTGTTTCTGTGGTAAGCCGGATTAGCCGGGTTTTCGAATTGACGCGCCAGAAACCAGCCATGTTTCTCTGCCAGTTCTTCGGCTTTCTTGACCATACCTGTGCCTTTTTCTGCTGCCGGCGTCAGAATGACCTTGGCACCCAGGGCGCGCATAATTTTGCGGCGTTCTACCGAGAAGGTTTCCACCATGGTGGCAACAAAAGGATAACCCTTGGCAGCGCAGACCATGGCCAGTGCGATACCGGTGTTGCCGGAGGTCGCTTCCACGACAGTCTGGCCGGGTTTGAGCACCCCACGCTTTTCAGCATCATCGATGACCGCAAAGGCGAGTCGGTCCTTAACCGAACCCATCGGGTTGAATGATTCGACCTTGACGTACATATCGACATGGTCGGGCGCGATATTATTGAGGCGGACAACGGGCGTGTTGCCGATAGTATCGAGAATGCTGTTGTAAATCATAGCTAGAGTGTCTTGTTGGAAAGTCGAATAGCAAGCTTACATTAATTTGTGCCCGGGAAAAAATGTCAGGCAGCTTAGATCACATGATGCCTGTCAAGACTGACTAAACAGCGTTATAACTCGCCGTCTTCATAGTCCTTAATCAGCGCTTCTGCACGGGCTTGATCGTCCTCGTGGACAAACACATGGGCAAAGTCGGCCGCAGGCAGATCGCCCACGGCCCCCTGTAAATAATGACCACCCAAATGACAGTCGATGTCATGACTCTTGAGCATGCCCGCGACGATGTGGGCTTCCAGAATATTATTGGCACGAAACACCAATTGCATAAAAAGCTCCGGTTGCTGGGCCTGTCGTTTTGAGTGTAGCGCGTTATGGAGACAAAAACAGCTACCGAAGTAGCTGTTCTATTTGATGCACAGGCCCAGGTTTAGTTGGGGCTGCTGACGTGGATCTGTTGCTTGGTGGATTGTTTGGCCGGCTTTTTGTGGCTTTCGATATTCGCCGTCTTTTCCAGTGCTTTGAGGATATTCTGGCGGGTGATTGAGCCGACCAGACGATTGTCTTTGACGACCGGCAGACATTTGAAAGCGGTTTGAAGAAAAGTTTCGGCGACTTCAATGATTGAGGCTTCAACATCGACGGTCTGGCAGCCCTCATGCATGAATTCGGCGACTTTGCCGGCTGCTTCACCCTGGTAAGCCGCGTTGAGCGCGACCTGCATGCAGTCCTTTTCGGACAGGAAGCCGATCAGGTTGCCGTGATGATCAATGACCGGGGCACCGGAAATCTTGAATTCGATCAGTTGATGAATCGCACGCAGCACATCCATATCCGGTGTGAAGGTGATTTTGGTGCCATTCATATAGTCTTTAACTTTCAACGGTGCGAGCATGGCTTCTCTCCTGTGACCTTATTGTTGTTCTGCTTTTCGGCGGGCGCATTCCTCTTTTTCCTCAAGAGAGCAGGCACCGCCGCAGCTACCACCCAAACCGACCTGGTTGAGACCGCCACAACTGCCCTTGATCGATGAACGACCAAACAGGACGCCGATAGCCATGCCGGCAACGACGAGCAGCAGTATTACAAAGGTGGCGATAAAGGTAGTCATTTAGCCTCCAAAGTCGTCAAGCAGGATATTCTCACGCTCGACACCCAGATCTTCCAGCATGCTGATCACGGCAGCATTCATCATCGGCGGACCACAGATATAGAACTCGCAGTCTTCCGGTGCCGGATGATCTTTCAGGTAATTGTCATACAGCACGTTATGGATAAAGCCAGTGTACCCCTGCCAGTTATCTTCGGGAAGTGGGTCTGACAGAGCAACATTCCAGGTAAAGTTATCGTTTTCTGAAGCCAGTTGGTCGAAATCTTCGGTATAGAACATTTCACGCAGGCTGCGGGCACCGTACCAGAAGGTCATCTTGCGTTTGCTCTTCAAACGACCCAGCTGGTCGAAGATGTGTGAACGCATCGGCGCCATACCGGCACCACCACCGATGAAGACCATTTCCTTATCGGTGTCTTTAGCGAAGAATTCACCGAAAGGACCAGAAATCGTGACCTTATCGCCCGGTTTCAGGTTAAAGATGTAGGAAGACATCTGACCTGGCGGAATATCATCCTGATCCGGCGGCGGTGAAGCAATCCGGACGTTGAGCATGACAACGCCTTTTTCCAGCGGGTAGTTGGCCATGGAATAGGCACGCACCACATCTTCTTTGACTACCGACTTGTAACGCCACATATCGTAGCGATCCCAGTCACCGCGATAATCGTCTTCAATAGTGAAGTCTTTATATTCAACCGTGTGCGGCGGACACTCGATCTGAATAAAACCACCGGCGCGGAAGTTAACGTCTTCACCTTCCGGCAGTTCCAGCACCAGTTCCTTGATGAAGGTCGCCACGTTATGGTTGGAGCGGACGGTGCACTCCCATTTCTTAACACCGAAGACCTCTTCCGGTACTTCGATTTTCATATCCTGCTTGACCGAGACCTGGCAGGATAAGCGCTCACCGTCAGCGGCTTCACGTTTAGTAATATGCGATTCTTCAGTGGGCAGAATGGAGCCGCCGCCCTCAAAAATCTTGACCTTGCACTGACCGCAGGTACCACCGCCGCCACAGGCAGATGACACGAACAGGTCGGCATCAGCCAGCGCACCCAACAGTTTACTGCCCGGTTTGGTTTTGATGGTCTTCTCATCATTAATGATGATATTGACATCACCGGTGGAGACCAGCCGTGAGCGTGCGCCCAGGATGAGGAACACCAGGGCCATGATGATCAGTGTGAAGAGTACGATACCGAGTATGATTTCCATTACAGCTGTATCCCCGAAAATGACATAAATCCAAGCGCCATCAGGCCCGCGGTAATAAAGGTGATACCCAGACCCTGAAGTCCGTCAGGCACGTCGGAGTACTTCAGCTTTTCGCGAATACCGGCAATCGCAGTAATCGCCAGTGCCCAGCCAAAGCCACTACCAAGACCGTAAGTGACACTCTCTGCGAAGTTGTAATCACGCTCTACCATGAACAGGGTGCCGCCGAGGATGGCGCAGTTTACGGTAATCAGCGGCAGGAAAATGCCGAGGGCGTTGTACAGGGCCGGTACATATTTATCCATGGCCATTTCCAGGATTTGCACCATCGCAGCGATAACGCCGATATAACTGATGAGACCCAAAAAGCTCAGATCCACTTCCGGCAGACCGGCCCAGGCCAGTGCACCGTCTTTGAGCAGGTACTGATAAATCAGGTTATTGGCCGGTACCGTGATGGTTTGAACCAGAATAACAGCGATGCCCAGACCCAGTGCGGTTTCAATTTTTTTGGATACCGCCAGGAAAGTACACATCCCCAGGAAGAAGGCCAGCGCCAGGTTCTCGACAAAAATCGCCCGCATAAAGAGGCTCAGGTATTGTTCCATTTAGAGTACCTCCGTCCGGTGAACCTGGTGAATCTGATAGTCCGGTTTTTCTACCTGTTCTTTCTTCCAGGTACGGATGCCCCAGATCATCAGACCGATGACAAAAAACGCGCTGGGCGGCAGTAACATCAGACCATTGGGGATGTACCAGCCACCCTCACTGGCAACCGGAATCACCTGAACGCCAAATAGTTTGCCGGCACCGAGCAGTTCACGGAAAAACGCGACCGACATCAGGATCAGGCTGTAACCCAGCCCATTACCGATGCCATCAAGGAAACTGAGCAGCGGCGGGTTTTTCATTGCGTAGGCTTCTGCCCGGCCCAACACGATACAGTTGGTGATGATCAAGCCCACAAATACTGACAGTTGCTTGCTGGCTTCATAGGCATAGGCCTTGAGCACCTGGTCGACGATAATGACCAGCGAGGCAATGATCGTCATCTGCACGATAATGCGGATATTGCCCGGAATATGTTTGCGGATAGCACTGATAAAGGCACCCGAAAAGGCGCAGACCGTGGTCAGTGCGATACACATGATGAGCGACGCCATCATGTTGGTTGTCACCGCCAAAGCCGAACAAATGCCCAGCACCTGCAGAGTGATGGGATTATTGTCGATTAACGGATCGATAACATTGGTTTTTGCTTGACTAGCCATCTGTTATTTCCCCAATTCGCTACGCATGTTTTTCAGGTAAGGACCGAAGCCGTGGTCACCCAGCCAGTATTGCAGCAGGTTGGTCACACCGTTACTGGTCAAAGTCGCGCCGGACAGGCCGTCGACTTTGTGTTCGGCATTCGCGGTCTTCTCGTCGACATAGCCACGAACCACGCGGATTTCGACATTACCTTCTTCATCAAAGACTTTTTTGCCATCCCACTTGGCGCGCCATTTCGGGTTGTCTACTTCGCCGCCCAGCCCCGGGGTTTCAGCATGTTCGTAAAAGCGCAGGCCGGTGATGGTATTGAAGTCACCCTCCAGCGACAAAAAGCCATACAAGGTAGACCAGAGTCCGTAGCCATGAACCGGCAAAACAACCTGTTTGATGGTATCGCCTTCGGTCAGCAGGTAGACCGGCGCCATATTGGCACGGCGGCTGATGCCGGCGATATCCTGACCACCCGGCAAGGCCACGCTCATCATCGGATCCGCAGAGGCTTTACGCTGGTCGTAAACAACCGGATCGATATCTGAAATGGCATACAGGCCTGTATCCAGATCAACCAGCTTGACCTCAAAGCGACTGAACAGCTCATCCAGTGTGCCTTCCTGATCACTCAGGCCGGTTACAGCAAGAATATTGCGTTTGATATCGTCTTTTTTGTTACTGGTTTGCAGCGGTTTCAGTGATACTGCCGCGGTTGATACCAGGATCGAACAGACCAGGCACAACATAATCGCCACAAACAGGGTTTTCTTGGGATTGTCATTAGGCAGACTCAGAAAGCTGCCCAGAAATCCTTTTTTCTCAGTTGAATCAGCCATTGACTTCACTTCGTTTCAATCTGCGTTTGATGTTCGCCTGCATCACAAAGTGATCGATCAGCGGCGCAAACATATTGCCGAACAGGATTGCCAGCATGATGCCTTCCGGGAAGGCCGGGTTGACCACACGGATTAGTACTGCCATGAAACCAATCAAAAAGCCGTATATCCAGCGGCCCTTGTCGGTCATTGCAGCGGAAACCGGGTCAGTCGCCATAAACACCATACCAAAGGCGATACCGCCAATCGTCATATGCCAGTACCACGGTACGCTGAACATCGGATTGGTTTCACTGCCGATCAGGTTGAACAGCAGGGTGGTGGCAACCATGCCAAGGAAAACGCCGAAAATGATTCGGTAATTAGCCACCCGGGTATAAATCAGGAAAGCAGCGCCAATCAGAATCGCTAACGTCGAGGTTTCACCCAGTGAGCCCGGAATCATGCCGAAGAAAGTTTGCGACCAGGTGTAACCAGCTTCTTTAATAGCTTCGACACCGCCGGAGGCAGCCAGAGCCAGCGGCGTTGCACCGGTGTAGCCATCGACTGCAGTCCACACTGCATCACCCGACATTGAGGCAGGATAAGCAAAATACAGGAAAGCACGGCCGGTCAGTGCGGGGTTGAGGAAGTTCTTGCCGGTCCCGCCGAACACCTCTTTACCCAGTACCACACCGAAGATGATACCCAAAGCCACCATCCACAGCGGTGTTGAGGGTGGCAGGGTCAGGGTGTAGAGCATTGAGCTGACCAGGAAACCCTCATTGACTTCGTGGTTTCGCACTGCAGCAAAGATGACCTCGAACAGACCACCGGCCGCCAGCGTTACGATATACATCGGCAGGAAGTAGAGCAGCCCGTGGAACATATTGGCAAACAGACTGTTGGGGTCATAGCTGATGCCCAGTGTCGTCATCAGCCAGTGGCGCCAGCCTTCACCTGCATCCATGCCAATCTGGGCCATCGCCGAGTTAGCCTGGAAGCCGGTATTCCACAGCATCAGCAACAACACCGGGAAGGTCGCGACCACCACATAACTCATGACCCGCTTGAGGTCGATGGCGTCACGCACGTGCGGTGAACCGCGTGTCACATCCGCCGGTGAGTAGATGAAGGTATCGACCATCTCATACAGGGCGTAATACTTCTCGTAAGGGCCGCCTTTCTGAAATTGCGGCTCGATACGATCAAGGAAACGTCTTAACCGCGCCATGATTATCCTTCTTTCTCAATTTGTGTCAGGTTGGTCCGCAGTGCCGGGCCGTAGTCATATTTACCGGAGCAGACAAAGGAGCACAGTGACAGGTCTTCTTCGTCCAGTTCCAGACAACCCAGCGCCTGGGCAGAGTCAGTATCCTTGACCAGTAATGCGCGCAACAGTGGCGTCGGCAGAATATCCAGCGGCATCACCCTTTCGAATACACCGACGGGAACCATCGCACGGGGACTGCCGTTCTGCGAGGTGGTCAACGCCAGATCTTTCTTCGGGAACAGGCTGGAAATAAACACATTCAGCGCCGAGAACTTGTTTTTGCCACCCGGACGGATCCAGCCCAGCAGTTCACGCTCGGTACCTTCGGCAATCACGGATAACTGGTTGTGGTAACGACCCAGATAGGCCGCCCAGTTGTTGGCAGTGTGACCATGCAAAACTGAGCCGGAAATGATCCGCGCCTGCACGTTCTGGATTTCACCGAACACGATGTCTTCAGTGCTGGCACCCAGACGGGTACGGATCAGGCGTGGTTTGTTGACCAGCGGACCGGCAAAAGCGATCACACGCTCCGTCCACAGGCGGCCGGTGGTGAACAGTTTGCCGATGGCAATGACGTCCTGGTAATTGATGGTCCAGACGGTTTTGCTGGCACTGACCGGATCCAGGTTATGGATATGAGTGCCTGGCAGGCCGGCAGGATGTGGACCGGAGAAAGTATGAATTTCGATATTGTCACGGTGACTGACCGGCAATGCGGTATCCGGGGCCTGGCAGACGAAGACTTTGCCTTCAGTCAGCTGGCTGATCACCGTCAGACCGTGTTTAAAGTCTTCGGCGTATTCATTGATGATAACGCTTGGATCGGCGGCCAGTGGATTACTATCAATGGCGGTGACAAAAATGGAATGCGGGGTGGAATCGAGTGCCGGTGAGCGGCTGTAGGGACGGGTTCTGAATGAGAGCCAGAGGCCGGAGTCGACCAGGTTTTTCTGAATGTCCTGCCGCGCCAGTTTATCGAGGCCGGCGACTTCATATTGCTGGAAGCTGACCTCGTCATCGCCTTCCAAGTCGATCACCACTGACTGCAGGACACGCTTGGCACCACGGTTAATGGCGCGGACCGTACCGGCACCGGGCGCGGTGAACAGCACGCCGGGGTTTTTCTTGTCTTCAAACAGTGCCTGGCCCAGTTTCACCTTCTGGCCTTCCTCGACCAGCATGGTGGGACGCATGCCCACATATTCATTACCCAAGACCGCTACCGATTTGACAGGGTTGCCGTCAAAGATAGATTGTTCGGGTTTACCCGAGATGGGCAAATCCAGCCCTTTCTTTATCGAGAAATGCATGATTTCACCTGGTTGAGACAACGGACGTGTCTGCTGTCTGACTGTCGCTAATTTTTTCAGCCCACTAGTATAAGTAATGGGGGAGGTGAAGGGAAGCGAAAAAGCCTGGAGAAAAAGAGGTATTTACAGAGCCGGTTTTTTGTGACGGTCATCTTCCTTGAGCCAGATCCAGGAGATGAAAAATGCGAGCAGGGTCAGGCTACTGGCTAAAAGATAGGTCCACATCGGTCCCGGTGTCAGCCATAAATAACCACTGATGAGACTACCCATGGCGCCGCCGGCACGGAAGCTGACGCTACGGTCTGTCGCTGATACACA
>JABURN010000179.1 GCA_014762585.1 Methylophaga sp. | reverse complement strand
TTTGCCCAGACTGTGCGCAATATCAATCATCGATTTGACCAGTAACTGGTCGACGGGATCATTGTCCAGATCGGTAATGAAACCACCGTCGATTTTCAGGATATCGACCGGGAAGTGCTTGAGATAACTATAGGAATTGAAACCGGCCCCGAAATCATCGAGGGCAAAACGACAACCCAGCGAGCGCAGGCTGGTGACCATACGCTTGGTCATTTCGAAGTTTGATATCGCCGAGGTTTCCGTAATTTCAAACACCACACGTTCCGGATCAATCCCTGTCTGCTTGAGCTTATTCTGCACCAGCGGGTAGAGCTTCTCATCCAGAAACACGTTACCGGACAGATTAATCGCAAAGGCAATATTTTCGGGCATGCTGCGCAGCAAATCCAGCGCATGATCGACGACCCAGAAATCGACTTGATGAATCAGGCCCATCGCCTCGGCGACCGGAATGAACTCTTTCGGGTAATACAGCACCCCACCCTCGCCGCGCATTCTCAAAAGACATTCGTAATGCGTGACTTCGGCGCTATCCAGTGCAAATATCGGCTGGAATTCGAGTAGGAAATGTCCTTCTTTCAACGCAGCGCGGATACGCGGTGCCCATTCGACGCTATGCCGGAGGGTATGCATCTCCCGATCTTCCGGGTTATAGAAATGCACCCGGTTACGGCCGCGTTTCTTAGCCGTGTAACAGGCTTGATTGGCATGCGACAGAATTTCGCCAACCGTCGTGATTTCGCCGTGTTTGATGATTTTGACGCCCACACTGGCCGACAGGTGATAGTGGTGGCCGTGGTGTTCGAAACTGTAACCGTCAAACAGGTTTTTCAGGCCTTCCGCCTGCTTGTGGACCGTTGACTCATCGGTATTATCCACCAGTACAGCGAATTCATCAGAGCCAATCCGCACCAAGGTGTCATTAACCCGGAAATAACGTCTGAGCGTGTTAGCCACCTGGACCAGCAGGTTATCCCCTGCTTCATGGCCTTCGGCATCATTGAGCACTTTGAAGCTGTCCAGATCGATATAAAACAGGGCACTGGTGCTCATGAAATTACGCACCTGAGTCAGACTCAAATCCAGTGACTGTTCCAGCCGGCGTCGATTGGCAAGCCCGGTTAAATCGTCATGACTCACCGAAAACTGCAGCCTGGCTTCCATCACCTTGAGATTGGCGAGTTCGTCTTCCAGTTGCAGCTGATGCTGGAAACTGACATCACGCTCGCGCTTCATTGCCAGTGCCGTCATGATTGCCGGTGGCAGCGACTCTGCCGTCATCGGGTGATAAAGCATCGAGGTAACACCATGGCCCAGATCGGTCAGTACCTGTGCGTGATCCCACTGCGATTCCCGACATAAACGGATAATCGGTATCAGCCGCCATTCATCAAACTGATCCATCATTAACCGCGTGGCCTCGGCATCAAAACCGGGCAGATCATCGTCGACGATCAGCAGATCGATGTCACATAGGTCGTTGTGAATGCCCTGACGTAGTAATTCGAGAACACTGTCACCGTCAGTGGCAGTGAGGATAAATTTGAAGCCGCTGACCTGCAGCAGAGTCTGGGTGAAGGCAGTATCGGCGGCACGGCTGCCACCGATGATGATTTTGGCATCAAGGAGATCAGCGACAGCAGCCGTAGAAACCGGCTCGCTGTTGCTTAGGTCTGCCTCTGGTCGCAGTGGCAGACGATCCTTGATTTCCGTGTTCATTTAAATATCGTCGCTACATCAGTGTGACCAAAATCAATATGGTTTTGACGATATAGTTTTTATATATAAAAATCAACACTTAATGTGATTTTTATAATGCTATTTGTAAGGTTTATAGCAAATTGCCTTCCCCCGGCGAGCATTCTCTGGCACGCAACAGACTTATCGACCAGAATTTTCTTTTTTATTTACAGGCACTTTGCCTGAAACCAGATAGGCATAGGCAATGACTTCAGCAATGACCCGATACAACATCGGAGGGATCTCTTCCCCCAGGTCTAAATCACTCAGTAATTCGGCCAGCAGCGCATCTTCCCTGAGTGGAATATTGTGCTCTCTGGCAATACGCAGAATTTCCTCGGCAATGGCACCTTCACCACTTGCTGTCACGATGGGCGCGTTTTCGCCATCATATTGCAGAGCGATGGCGCGAAGAACATCCTCTTTCTCACTCATACTGAAATATCCAGCAAATGTCGGGGCAAGCTTTGTTCCGGCTCTATGGTCAGCGGCGTGATCGGCGCCTGCCGGCAACTGAGATGACTGACATTGACACCGAGTTTATCGAGCCGCTGGTTCAGTTCATCAATATGCCGTGACAGCAGGTCGCTGCTTTCCTGCCGCTCGGCCAGTAACACTACCTGAACATTTTGCTGATACAGGCTGATTCTGGCCTGCATGGGCCCCAGGTTTTGCGTTTCCAGGTTCAACTGCACTTGCCAGATGGCCTCGTCCTCGTTGTTTTTATCACCTTTATGCTGCTCCAGCCGCATCTGCAGCATTTCCAGTTGCTGCTTGTCTTTGACCGGCAGGTCAAATAACCAGACATTGTTGTTGGGGTTATCCGGATCGCGAAGCATCGATAGCTGGTTGAACTGGATCCGCGCTGAAGCCGACTCCACCTCCCGCAGCAACTCTCTTAAGATCTGCCATTCAGCCGCTCTTATGGCGGCCTGCTGGGCCGGGGCAGCAGCCATTTCCCGGGCCTGAATGAAGGCCTGAACACCAGTCAGATTGGCAGATGGCGAGGTAGGACTGCCTGCAGCTGGCGACTGAGTCGTCTGACCCGCGAGGCCAGACAGCAGACCCAGTAATAACTGCATCGGTGTCTGGCCGCGACTGGCCAGCGCCGGTGGCACCTGTGCCGGCAGATTTCTGAGGTCCTGCGGCGTGCTGACTAATTGCCTGAGTGCTGTCTGTACCTCAAGTGGCAGTTTCTGCATCAAGGCCGGATTATCCAGCACCCGCGTCTGACCCGGTTGTGCCAGCTCCGTCCTCAGCTGCTGGGCGAGTTGCAACAGATTGGCTTTCAGATCCTGTCCGACCAGGTTTTGTGTCGGCGCATTCCTGAGCCGGCTTTCCAGAAACAGACCGCTGTTATTCAATGCCTGACGCAGTCCATCCGCCTGCTGTAGTTGCTGACGTTCGCTCAAGCCCTGCATTAACTGAGTCAGACTCTGACGTACCGGTTGAGATAGGGTCATTTGAGCGGGCAATTGATTAAGCGTCGTCAATGCCGGTGAGCCGCGGTTAAACTGCGGCAACAAATCGCGTTGATATTGCTGAATCAACTCGGCCCGGGTTGGTGTGCCGGCCTTGAGTTGGACTGCCAGTGGCTGCTCCCTTAGCACCTCCATTGCCAGACGCTCACCGGGACGAAAACTTTGTTTGATCTGGCTGATATCGACTTCAATCCGGGTCGGCAGCCTGGGCGCCGAGGCGACACTGCCATTGCCTGGCTGAGCCGGACTTGGAGTGGTCAATGTCGGCGTCACCAGTAAACGATTCTGAGCCAACAGTTTGATCACTTCCACTGCCAGCTGTTGTCCCTGTCTCAGCAAGGCTGCAGGCTGAAAATTTTCCAAGGTCGCTGCACTGATGCGAATTACCGGTTTGCCATTTTCAACGACACGCTCAAGCTGCAGCGATTGTCCCGGCTGCAAATTCTGACGACTGTTGATCTGATACTGACTGTCGCCCACCTGTATACGAATGGTATCCGCGGACACGCGGGCCAGCACGGTCGCCTCGACCCGCTGACCTTCTGCCACCGCAGCCAGCAGGCGCGCAGGCACTTCCCTGACCACTTCCGGCTGTTGAGAAAGTGAGGGATTTATCTGCATGGAAACGCTATCAATTTCAACATAATGCTAGTATAGCAATCAGAAGATTGCGCAGAGCAACGGCTGATGAATGACTTACACGGACAATGGTATATCCGCAGACAGGGAGAAATTTCCGGGCCTTTCAATGCCTCTGTGATCAGCAAACATCTGCAGATAGGCAGGCTGTCCATGGAAGATGAAGTCTCTGCTGATAGTGAACACTGGCTGCCACTGGCAAAGCAACCGCTGTTTCATGCCGACAGTGACAATGCCGACAGGGCCCGACGCTACCTTGACGAACGTACCGGACTGGATCGGCGCCACAAACAAAAAACACCACCCCGGGAAGCGCGCGAAAGACGCGGTGATCGACGCTCGCCTGAACCCGAAGAAACCGTATCTCATCGAGCATTGAGGCGTTACCTGATGCAGCAGTTCCGCCAGCGGCGGGAAAAAATGTTCTGGCCTTTGCTGACCACCTTTGCACTTCTGCTGGCGATTGTGATGCTGGCCACTTTTTATCCCAGCACGATTCCAGTACCGATGCCCAACTGCACTTCACCAGCCGCGCCCGGGGTCAACTGGGATAACTGTCTTAAACCGGAATTATCTCTTAAAGGTACTGATCTCAGTGGTGCCAGTTTACGCAACAGTCAGATGCCGCAGGCAGATTTGATGAATGCCCTTTTAGCCGACGTGGATCTGGCTTACGCCAAGCTGACCCGGGCCAATCTCAGTTACAGCAACTTAAACAATGCCAGCCTGTTCGGCAGTGACCTGACCGAGGCTGACCTGTCCTATGCCAATTTAAGCGGGGCAGATCTGGCTTATGCCGACCTCAGTAATGCCAGTCTCGGCGGTGCCGAACTTAAGGGCGCAAGGCTGGATAGAGCGATCTGGATAGATGGCCGGGAATGCGCCGAGGGTTCAACAGGTGAATGCTTGCTCTCAGCCGAGTAAGGACTTCAACTGACGATCCTGCGCTTTTGCCAGCGACAACTGCGACAAAATACTGCCCCATAAAGCCAGAAACATATCCCACTGCGTATCCCAGTTGTCCCCCTGAGTACCCAGAAATGATTCCGCTGCCTGCTGGTTAATTTCAGCCACCCACCATTCAATAAACTCATAGCAGGCACTCACGGCAAGACTGACGCAACAGAGCAGGAAAAACAGCCACTTACCTCGTTGTAAAGGTGAAGTCCTGAGCAACAACTCTCTGCCCAGAATCGCCGGCACCACGCCCTGTACAAAATGCCCCAGGCGATCGTAATGATTTCTGGCCAGATCCCACTCCTGCTGAATCCAGTCAAAAAGCGGATTCTCAGCATAGGTGTAATGCCCGCCCACAATGAGAATCAGAGCGAACACGGCAATCACCCGGACAGTGATCAAGGTAAGAGGGAAAGCACGGTGACTGGCAAGTAGCAGCGGGATGGCAATCACCACCGGCAAGACTTCCATCAACCAGGTGAGACGATCCGCAACCGGGTCTATAGCGGAATAGAGCAGGCTGGCTGTGACAATCATCAGCCAGAGCAATTTTTCCCTGTTAATACTCATTGCGGCCTGATGCTCAAAGCCCCGGATCGCCGCGATGATTCAGTGCCGCGTTCTGGGTACCGCCAGAGTGAAGGCCGGAATAGCCACTTTGAATTGCTCGCCATCATCTCCCACCATTTTGTAATGGCCCTGCATCATGCCTACCGGCGTATCAAGCATGGCGGCACTGGTGTATGTAAACTCCTGTTCCGGAGCAAGGTAAGGATGCAGTCCCACGACGCCATCGCCCTCCACTTCCTGCTCATGGCCATCGCCACCGGTGATCTTCCAATAACGGGATAAAAGCCTTGCCGCAGCCTGGCTGTGGTTTTTGATGGTGATGGTATAGGCAAAGAGATAGCGCGCTTTATCAGGATCGGATTCCTGATCCAGATAGGTCGTTTCTACATCAACTTGAATGTGATTATTTTCGTCGCTCATACTTAATTATACATCGCTTTGGCCGCCAGCAAGCGGGCGCCGTTCAGTCCGACTTCCGGTTGCAGAATGAGCTTGACCGGGATGCCCTGCATCAAGTCCTGCATCCGCCCTTTACTGTTGAAAGCCTCAAGAAAATTCGACTGCTCCAGTAACTCGAGGTTTTTGGCGGCGATACCGCCAGCGATGTAGAGTCCAGCAGTGGGCATGACCGTCAACGCCAGATTACCGGCCTGCGCCCCGTAGATGCTGAAAAACATCGCCATCGCCTCACAGGCCAGTGGATCTCCGTCGCGGGCGAAGACACTGATGGCATAGGCGCCATCGTCGTTGACCATAGCAACACGGCAGTCCGGATTTTCTTCCAGCTGTCGGTAATCACGCAGGAAGTTGTAAATGGTAATCAGTCCCTCGCCTGATACCACCCGTTCATAGGAGACATGACCGAAACGCTCCAGCAGGTGCTCAAACAATCTTAACTGCGTCCGGTCTGCCGGGGCGAAATCGCTATGCCCCCCTTCGGTCGGATACACCTGCCAGCCATTATCGTTAGCAATCAGATACGCCTGGCCCAGACCAGTGCCGGCGCCGATAACGGCCCGTGGTCCGAGGCGTTCATCACCAGCCTGCAGCACCAGTAACTCATCTTCACTCAGGCTCTCGATACCGTAGCCGACGGCCTCAAAATCATTGCACAGCAAGACCTGTTTCAAATCAAACCGGGCCTTGATTTCAAGGCTGTTCAACTGCCAGGGAAGATTGGTCACACGGGCGCTATCAGCCTGCACCGGACCGGCTACGGCAAAACAGGCAGTGATATCGCGGCGGTCACTAATCGGCGTCAGAAACGCCGACAGCATCTGCTCAAAATCGGGGTAGTCAGCGCTTGAATAGCGCTCGGCCAGAATCACTTCGCCCGCAGCCGTGCTGAGCTGCATCAGCGTCTTGGTCCCTCCTATATCGGCTGCGAGCAGATAGGCCATGATTACTGTCCGGCAGCGGCTTTATCCATAAACCAGTAATAATCGTTCTCTGGTGCCAGACGCTGAACCGGCAGCCCGCTGACGGCATCAGCGGTGATGTCACGGACAATCTCGGCTTTAGCCTCACCGGCGATAAACACGATAACCTGACGTGCGGCATTAATGACTGGATAGGTCATGGTCACCCGCCAGGAATCAAATTTCTCCACATAAAGGCTGGTGGTCAACGTGTCGGTCACATCCAGCGCCGGTGTTTCCGGGAATAAAGAGGCGATGTGGCCATCAGGTCCCAGCCCCAGCAACAGCAAATCAAACGGCGCACCGTTCATCACTTCCTGCATGGTTTCAGCATAACGTTTGGCCACATCCGCGGGTTCGTTACTCTCGGTGGGCATGCGGTGCACATTCTCAGCCGGGATCGGCACCAAATCGATCATCGCTTGACGCGCCATTTTGAAGTTACTGTCATCATGCGTTGGCGGTACGCAGCGCTCGTCACCAAAAAACAGGTGGACCCGTGACCAGTCAATCTGCTCGACAAACGGCGATGTCGCCAGTTTCTGGTACAGACCTTTTGGTGTTGAACCACCGGCCAAAGCGACATAGAAAACACCGCGCTTGGCGATAGCAGCCCGTGCGGTGGCGACAAAATGCTCTGCGGCGGCGTTAATCAGGCTGGCCGAGTCCGGCAGGATCTTTTGTTCTGCTTTCATGAATTTCCTCTATTACTGCTTATTTTCAAGATGAAACGGGAGCGGCTGGTGAACTGCCCGTTTTCGCACCCAGGTCACAGTTCTGACACAGCCTAATGGCTAGCATGATATATGAAAACAGCCCCGAGTTGAGATACTCTTGACTCCCACAAGCCAAATTCACAAGGACTGACTATGAAAGCTTTTTTCGTTCTGATTCCCCTACTGCTGCTGTCTCCTCTCGCTCAGGCAAATGATGCCATGCAGCTGGGCATTATCAATCTGGATGCCAGCGCAAGCCGCGAAGTGGAGAACGACGAACTGGTGACGCGGCTTGAGGTGACTGAAAGCGGTCGTGACCCGGCCAAACTTACCGATCTGGTCAATCAGAAGACCGCACTGGTGCTGGATGCAGTCAAAAACTTCAAAGCCATCGAAGCCGAAACGTCCAGCTATAACACCCGCCCTGTATACGACGATGGCAAGATCACTTCCTGGCAGGTTTCTCAGCAATTGACGCTGGAAACCAGTGAGTTCGATCAGATGAGCCAGCTGATTGCCGATATCAGCTCCATGGCCAATATCCAGTCGATGCAGTTTCAGGTTTCCGACACTAAAGCCGAAGCCGTCAAACAGGAACTGCTGAAAGAGGCGATTGCCAAATTCAAATCCAAAGCACGAGACGTCGCCGGCGAATTTGATCGCTCTGGTTACGAACTGGTGAACCTGTCGATCGATGGCAACGATTTCTCGCCGAGACCGATGATGGAACGTGCCACAATGATGGCCTCAGACAGCATGAGCAAGGGCGCACCAGCAGCCCTGGCAGGCGGTAAGAATGATGTGACTTTAACAGTCAGAGGCAGCGTGCAGCTCAATCTGCAGTAAACAATCCCGTCAAGAAAAGGCCTGCTGATGCAGGCCTTTTTTATTTCAGGAACAAAGGGTAAGCCGGATTATCGGTCTCTTCCCAATAACTGTAGCCCAGGGTATCGAGGAAAGTCTGAAACTCTTTCTCGTAGTCCGCCGGCACTTGGATCCCGACCAGCACCCGGCCATAAGCCGCACCATGGTTACGGTAATGGAACAGACTGATGTTCCAGCGCTTACCGATACGAGTCAGAAAACGCAGCAAAGCACCCGGCCGCTCCGGAAACTCAAAACGGATCAGACGCTCATCAGTCACCTGTGGTGCATGACCACCGACCATGTAACGAATATGCAACTTGGCCATCTCATTATCGGTAAAGTCGACCCATTCGTAGCCGCCTTTATCCAGCAAATCAAACAGCTGCCGACGCTCTTCATCCTTGCCGTTAATGCGGACACCGACAAACACCTGCGCCTGTTGGTCATCGGCATAACGATAGTTGAACTCGGTTATCCCCCGATCGCCCAGTGACTTGCAGAACTGCTGGAAACTGCCCGGTTTTTCATCAATTTTGGTGGCAAACAAGACTTCTCTGCGTTCCCCGATTTCGGCACGCTCGGCAACGTGACGCAGACGGTCGAAATTGATATTGGCGCCACTGTCGATAACTACCATGTGCTGGTCCTGCATCGGATTCTGCGCCAGGTATTTCTTGACACCGGCGACAGCCAGAGCGCCGGATGGCTCGGCAATCGAGCGGGTATCTTCGAAAATATCCATGATGGCCGCGCATAGCTCATCACTGTCAACGGTGACTACCTCATCGACAGTCTCACGGCAGATTCGAAATGGTTCTTCGCCGACCTGTCTCACTGCGGTGCCGTCAGCAAACAAGCCAACCTGATCCAGTTTGACCCGTTCATCAGCTTCCAGTGCGGCTTTGAGGCTGGCAGCATCAGCCGGCTCGACGGCGATGATTTTAATTTCCGGCCAGAAAGCTTTGACGTAGGCTGCAATGCCTGAAATCAGACCGCCACCACCGACCGGGACAAAAATCGCATGCAGCGGGTCCGGGTGCTGACGGATAATTTCCATCGCAATGGTGCCCTGACCGGCAATCACCTCCGGATCGTCATAGGGGTGAATAAAAGTCCGCCCTTCTTTTTCGGAAATATCTTTGGCAAAGGCACCGGCATCGTCATAGCTGTTACCATGCAGATTGATTTCCGCACCGAGTGCGCGCACTGCTTCGATTTTGATGGGTGGCGTCGTTTTGGGCATGACAATGATGGCGGAAATCCCCATTTTATGGGCAGCCAGCGCCACACCCTGGGCATGGTTACCGGCTGACGCACACACCACACCGCGGGCTTTCTCCGCTTCGCTTAACTGGCTCATGCGGTTGTAGGCACCGCGCAGCTTGAACGAAAACACCGGCTGCAAATCCTCGCGCTTGAGCAGAATCGTATTGTTCAGGCGCTTTGACAGCCTGGGCATCACATCCAGCGGCGTCTCCTGAGCCACATCGTAAACCCGGGCTTTGAGGATCTTTTCTACATAAGCAGTGAGCATTGCCATCCAAATTCAGTCAGTTATGAAAATCCGTGAAGCCGACAAAGACGGCTCGTAACCGCTTACGTTACCATTGACGCTGATTTATCTCTATAATTGCCGGGATAATTTTTTAAGCAATCTGAATTCAAGAGGAAGCACATATGAATGCTGATGAAATGAAAAAGCAGGCTGCCTGGGCAGCACTGGAATACATCAAGGGTGACGGCATTGTCGGTGTCGGTACCGGCTCCACCGTCAACCACTTTATTGATGCCCTGGCGACCATCAAGGGTCGTATCGAAGGCGCAGTATCCAGCTCAGAAGCTTCCACTGAGAAACTCAAAGCTAATGGCATCAAAGTCTTTGATTTAAATGAATGTAATGAAATCGAAGTCTATGTTGATGGTGCGGATGAATCCAATGCCTACCTGGAACTGGTCAAAGGCGGCGGCGGTGCACTGACCCGTGAAAAAATCATTGCCGCAGCGAGCAAGCAGTTTGTTTGTATTGTCGACGCCAGCAAACAGGTCGACATATTGGGTAAATTCCCGCTGCCGGTCGAAGTCATTCCGCTGGCGCGTAGCTATGTGGCGCGTGAAATCGTCAAACTGGGTGGCCAGCCGGTCTATCGCGAAGGCTTTATCACTGATAACGGCAACGTGATCCTTGACGTTCACGGTCTCGACATCATGGAGCCTATCAAGCTGGAAAAAACCCTGAACGATATCGTCGGCGTGGTGACTAACGGTCTGTTTGCGATGCGCCCGGCAGATGTCCTGCTGGTCGGCAGCGAAGACGGCACCAAAACCGTTCACGCAAAATCCTGATAACCTGAGGCCGGCCGCATGAAGCGGCCGGTCCCGTTTTCTAAAAGTTGGCGCCTCTATGTTCAGACCGCTCAGCCTCTATATCGGCACGCGTTATACCCGGGCTAAACGCCGCAATCACTTTATTTCCTTTATCTCTCTGACCTCCATGCTCGGCGTCGCCCTGGGCGTTGCCGCCCTGATTACCGTACTGTCGGTGATGAACGGCTTTGAAAAAGAGCTGAAGGAACGCATTCTGGGCATGACCTCCCACGCTTTTATTACCGGTGCGGACGGCACCCTGCAGGACTGGCAGAGTCTGCAGGCCCGGATTCAGGACTTTCCGGACTTGCAGGATTCGGCACCCTTTGTTGAAGGTCAGGCGATGCTGAGTCAGGGCAACCGCGTTCGCGGCACCCTGGTTCGCGGTATTGATGTCGAATTGGAACAGACCGTATCCAGTATCGGTGACAAAGTGGTTCAGGGTCAGCTTTCAGCGCTGGAAGAAGGCAGTTTCGGCATTGTGCTGGGTAAAGATCTGGCGATGGCGATGGGCGTCGTCACCGGCGATAAAATCACCATGATTACCCCGCATGTCAGTCCGACACCAGCGGGGGTCATTCCCCGTCTCAAACGCCTGACTGTGGTCGGTATTTTCGAAATCGGTATGTATGAATACGACAGCGCACTGGCAGTGATGAATATCCGTGATGCCGCCAAATTGTTCAAAATTCCCAATCAGGGTGTCACCGGTCTGCGACTCGAGTTTGATGATGTATTCCGCGCCCCGCAGCTGCTGAGAGCAGTGATGCAGGATGTGCCGACCCATTATCGCGGCGCCGACTGGACTTATCAGCACGCCAACTTTTTCCGTGCGCTAAAGACGGAAAAAACCGTGATGTTCGTGATTCTGATGCTGATTGTCGCCGTGGCGGCTTTTAATATCGTTTCCACCCTGGTGATGATGGTCACCGATAAACGCGCCGATATCGCCATCCTCAGAACCCTGGGTATGACACCGGGCAAGGTCATGGGCATCTTTATGGTTCAGGGTACGCTGATCGGCCTGATAGGTACCGCGCTGGGGGTTATCGGCGGTATCCTGCTGGCGCTGAATATCGAAACCCTGATTGCCAAGCTGGAAAACCTGATTGGCTACCAGTTCCTGCCTGCCGATGTCTATTACATCAGCAGCCTGCCCTCAGACCTGCAATACAACGATGTCAGCGTAATCGCCGTCACCGCTTTTGTATTGTCGATTCTTTCCACGCTCTACCCTTCCTGGCGCGCAGCCCAGGTGAAACCGGCCGAGGCGCTTCGTTATGACTGATTCCGTATTGTCTGCCAGCAATCTGGCCAAGTCCTTTACCGATGGTGGCCTGGAAACCCATGTACTGGAGAATATTAATCTTGAAGTGAACAGGGGTGACCGGCTGGCGATTGTCGGCAGCTCGGGCTCCGGCAAAAGCACCCTGCTTCATATTCTGGGTGGTCTCGACAACCCGACTCAGGGCAAAGTGCTGGTCAGTGGCCAGGATATTCATGCCCTTGGCAACAAAGCGGCCTGCCGGCTGCGCAATCAGCAACTGGGCTTTGTCTATCAGTTTCATCATCTTCTGCCGGAGTTTACTGCTGTAGAGAATGTGGCGATGCCCCTCGTCATCGGTGGTATGGCGCCAAAGCCGGCGCAGCAGAAGGCACGTGAATTACTGGACAGAGTCGGCCTCGGTCACCGGCTGGAACATAAACCGGGCGAATTGTCCGGCGGTGAAAGGCAACGTGCAGCACTGGCTAGAGCCCTGATTACCGAGCCCACCTGCCTGCTGGCTGATGAACCGACCGGTAACCTGGATCACCGCACCGCACAGTCAATCTTTGAACTGTTGTTACAACTTAATAAAGACCTGGGCACCGCGCTGGTGATAGTCACGCATGACACCGAGCTGGCCGCCAAAATGGACCGGACGATGACCCTGATGGACGGGGTTTTACAGTCAGACGCCTGAGCGTGAATTGTGCTTGTGGGGGCGCTTGATCCAGCTGCGAATAACCACCAGCCTCCAACCGATGCGAACAAACAGCAAGCAGACCAGA
>JABURN010000256.1 GCA_014762585.1 Methylophaga sp. | reverse complement strand
CTCTCGTCCGCCGCCTTATAATTTTATTGAATCTCACTGATACTGTTCACGACCTGCTCCCTAATAACGGATAAAACAATCTCTGCATTGTTCAATGACCGCCTGCCAGCGCTGTTGCCAGCTGAATTTCGCCTTCAGGTAAAAAGCACTTTGCTCAGGTGCAAACAATGGCTGCAACACAAGGGGTTTGAGTTCAGACTCAGGCAGATTTTCATTATCTGTGTCAGTCATCTTATTACTCCTTTGCCCGGCACAGCCATGTCCCACCTTTGGGGCCTGACTTGTTAGTCTCTATATCGGCAGTAAGAAGAAAAAGATGACTTCTTTTTGATGAAAACTTAAGTGACCCTAAGTTCGTTTTGATTCGCTCAATCGCGTCGTGAACGCAGCCACATGGCATTGGTATGCTCATCGTTCTCGCGCTGCTCCCTGCGTTGCTGCTTCACCTCTTCATCAGCACGATAACGGGCCATCAGAGAATCCAGCGCCTGTTCTTTATTCCGAGCCTGCAACCAGTGTTGCTGCTGACGGTTAACTATCTGCTGGCTGTGGTTAACCTGCAGCTGCTGCGCCTGAATCGCTTGATCCAACTGAGCCAGAAAGCCCCTTAGATCCAACGCTTTTTTGGCAGACATCTGCATCGGGTCGCCCTGTCTGAACCGTGCCAGATACTCATCGCGATATTGCATTAGATCGTCGAGCTGATTCTGCTCACGTTGCAGCAGGGCATTGTGCTCACCCAGTTTAATAAGCTCTGATTCGGTGGCTTTACGCGCCATATCAATCACAGGATCCAATTTCCGTGTTCGACTCATAATCCGCTCAATTCACCGTTTGCCTTGTTGCTAATCTGTCAGAATCCCCGGTTGCCCTCTATCACTGCCGGCGATTGGTTTTGTCCCTGACGGCTTTGATTCTGCACCTGTTTACGCATCTCTGTCACCTGCTGGAGGCGCTGCACGCTCTGCTGCCAGTTTACCGCCTGATCCATACCTTGTCGCAACAACTGCACTAATGCCGGATACATCGCAATCGCCTCATCAATAAGTGGATCGCTGCCACGGGCATATGCGCCGACACTGATCAGATCCTGGTTCTGACGATAAGTCGAATATATCTGTTTGAATTGCTGCGCCCGCTGCAAATGTTCGGCATCAACAATCTGCGGCATCACGCGGCTGATGGAGGCCTCAACATCGACGGCCGGATACTGACCGGATTCCGCCAGCTGACGTGACAGAACAATATGACCATCCAGAATGGCACGGGCGGCATCGGCCACCGGGTCCTGCTGATCATCGCCTTCTGTCAGCACGGTATATATCGCGGTGATCGCCCCCCCTCCCACAGGACCGTTACCGGCACGTTCAACCAGTTGCGGCAGTATGGAAAATACGGAGGGTGGATAGCCCTTAGTGGCCGGCGGTTCACCGATAGCCAGCGCGATTTCACGTTGTGCCTGGGCAAAGCGGGTCAAAGAATCCATCAACAGCAACACCTGCTTGCCCTGGTCACGGAAATACTCAGCAATGGAGGTAGCCAGCATCGCCCCATGCAGACGCATCAGGGGAGAATGGTCGGCCGGCGACGCTACGACCACAGAGCGTGACAATCCCTCTTCCCCGAGAATATCCTCGATGAACTCCTTCACCTCACGGCCACGCTCACCGATAAGGCCGACTACAATCACATCGGCCTCGGTAAAACGGGTCATCATGCCCAGCAGCACACTCTTACCAACGCCACTGCCGGCAAATAGACCCATGCGCTGACCACGGCCAACACTGAGCAGGGCATTGATACTCTGCACACCAACATCAAGATGCTGACGCACCGGTGAACGCGCCAATGGATTGACCGGTTCGCCATGCAAAGGCACCTTTTCTCTGACTTTAAGCGGACCTTTGCCATCCAGCGGCTTGCCGGCGCCATCAACCACACGGCCGAGCATGCCATCACCCACCGGCACCTGCGAATCACTGCGAATAGGACGGACTTTGGCATTGGGCACCAGACCGCGCATATCACCGGTGGGCATCAGATACAGGGTTTCTCCGGCAAAGCCGACGACTTCAGCTTCAATCGGTTTCTGACCACTGCCCAGCACCTCGCAGCGACTGCCGACAGGAGCCTGAAAGCCAACAGCCTCCAGCGTGAGCCCCACCATGCGGGTCAGACGGCCTTCTACCAGCACATCGTTACTGTGATCCCCATCAAGTCGCTGCTGATATTCCTGCAACTTCTGTTGCCACAGTGCCTGACGTTTAATTTCCGCCATCCGACTCTCCCCGCTCTTCGCCGAGCAGTTTGCTGATCACACTGTTGAGGCGGGCTTCAACGGTCGCATCGACCGTGGTATCGGCTGTTTCCAGCCTGACGCCGCCGCGGGTCATCAGCGGGTCTTCAATCCATTGTCTTGAACTGTCCTCACCATCCATCGACAGGCCTTTCTGGATGATGGTGAGATCATCGGGGTGGACATAGATCCTGAGTTTGCGGTCACTGATAGGCAAGGCCTGTAAAGCAGCACGCATAGCGCCTATCACATGCTCAGGCTCCTGTTTAAGTTCACGCCGCAACAGTTGACGGGTCATGGTGATGGCCAGGTTGACCAGATCCTGCTCAATCTGCTGGTCAAGGTCACTCAATGGCTGTTCGAGACTGCCAAGGATCTGCTGCAGGTAGGTAATTTGTTGCTGGATATCTTTCTGCCCTGCCTGTTGTCCGGCTTCGAAACCTGCCTTGTGGCCTTCCTCAAAACCGGCTTTGTAACCTTCTTCCTGGGCCTGTTGCTGCAGGGCTTCAATGGCTTTGACATCGAGCATCCCGCCGTCGCCTTCCACATCGCTGACGGACACCATGCGGGGCGCTTCCCAACGCTCGAAAGCATCGGCCAGCTCTTCAGCTGAGAGAATGTTGGTATGCCTGGTGACCAGGGTATCGTCAGATGTAGTCATCGCCGGCTCCACCGCCCAGCATGATTTCCCCTTTCTCGGCCAGGTTGCGCGCGGTTGCCAGAATCGCTTTCTGCGCGCCCTCTACATCACTGAGTCTGACCGGGCCCATGGCTTCAAGGTCATCACGCATCATTTCTGCGGCACGTTGTGACATATTTCTGAGGAATTTTTCTTTCAGCGTTTCGTCGGCGCCTTTGAGAGCCATCTGCAGTTGATCGGTCTGTATTTCGCGCATCAGAGTCTGAATGCTGCGGTCATCGACTTCATTCAGGTTGTCGAACACAAACATCAGATCTTCGATGTTTTGTCCCAGATCAGGCTCGGATTCTTTAATCTTGTCCATGATCGCCGCTTCACTGGCGCTGTCAAAGAAGTTAAGAATATCCGCGGCAGTTTTCAGACCGCCCACCATGGTTGTCTGGGCACCGGCATTGCCGCTGAATTGTTTTTCCAGAATTTCATTGAGCTCGGTCAGCGCTGAAGGCTGCACACCGTCTAGCGTCGCAATGCGCAAGAGAATGGTGGATTGATCCCTTTCCGGAAACTGAGACAACACCTCTGCAGCCTGATCGGCGTCAAGAAAGGAGCAGACAATGGCGATGATCTGCGGATGTTCCAGCCGGATGACTTCATAGATAGCACGGGCATCCATCCATTTGAGCTGTTCCAGGCCGTTGGTGTTGCTGCCGGAGAGAATCCGGTCCAGCAGGCTGCCGGCACGGTCTTCGCCCAGAGCACCAACCAGCATTTTACGAACATAGTCATGAGAACCGATCCCCAGACCGGTTTCCTGCTCTACTGTCGTCACGAAACTGCCGAGCACATTCTGCACTTCTTCACGGGTCACGTTCTGCAATGTGGCCATTGCCTGACCGACTTTCTGCACTTCTTTCGGGCTCATGTGCTTAAGCACTTCCGCCGCATCGGCTTCACCGATTGAGCGCAGGAAAACCGCTGCTCTTTCAGTACCACTCAGTTTTCTGACTTCTTCAGCCATCAGGCATCACTCGCTGTCCAGTTCTTGACCACTTGTGCCACCAGCGCGGGATCTTGCTGCACCAGGCTACGAACATTACTTAATTGCTCTTCCATCTGGTCCGAGCCTTTTGCCAGTTTAGCAATCTCTTCACTGCTCACGCCACCACTGTTGGACAGGACCTGTTCGGCAGTCATGCCATCCTGATTATTGTTATTCGCCGCTGCCGGCACTTTAGCCATATCGCGGAATGCCGGGCGAATCACACCGAATATCAGGAACAGCACCACCAGCGCACCCGCCACCTGTTTTGCCACGGTCCAGACCCAGGCCTGTTCCCAGATTGGTTTTTCCGGCAAGGGTTCCATATTCTCAGGTGCCGCAAACGCCGCATTGACAATATTGAGACTGTCACCACGGGCCTGATTGAAACCGATTGCATCGGTCACCAAGGCATTAATCCGGGTCATTTCGGCTTCAGTAAGGGGTGTAGAGACCACATTACCTTCGGCATCTACACTGCGACGTTCATCAACCAACACGGCGACACTCAGTTTTCTGACTTCGCCAGGCGCAGCACGGGTATGACTGATAGTACGATCCAATTCGAAGTTGCGGGTTGCGCTCTTGGTTGAAGACTCAGGTCGCGGCGCTGGAATCGGGTTACCCTCTTCATCCACATTCGCAGTTTCTTCGGGCGCCACACCACCACCTGGAGGCTGATTGCTCAAAGCACCTGGCACACCAATGGCTCCGGTGGAACCGACACGCGCTTCTTCACGGATTTGTTCACTGCGCAGCGCAGCCATATCAGGGTTATAACTTTCCTGAGTCTGTTCGGTCATGGTGAAATCAATATCGGCGACCACCTGAGCACGCACTCCATTCATACCGACAATCGGCGTCAGGATGTCTTCAATGCGGCTGATGTAGAGCTGTTCCACTTTCTGGGTATATTCCAGCTGACTGTCACTCATGGCGATACCGCTATCACGCTCCGGCTGGGTCAACAGATTACCGCGCTGATCGACAACGGTGACATCGGCATTGGTCATATTAGGCACACTGGAAGCCACCATGTGCGTGATCGCATTGACATGGCCTTTTTCCAAAGTGCGGCCGGCGTAGAGATTCACCACGACAGAGGCGGTCGGATCTTTACGATCACGTACAAACACTGACTGCTTGGGAATCGCGAGATGCACACGGGCACTTTTCACGTTATTGAGTTCTGAAATGGAACGCGACAGTTCTTCTTCCAGCGCGCGTTGATAGCGAGCACGCTCGATAAACTGACTGGTGCCGAAGCCCTGATCCTGGTTCAGCATTTCCATACCCTGCGAACTACTGCGTGGCAGACCTTCTGCCGCCAGACGCATACGCAGATTCTGTACCTCACCTGCGGGCACCATCAGGGCGCCGGTGGCCGGATCCAGTTTGTAATCCACGCCCATTTGCTGAAGGACATCAACCACTTCGGTCGATTCCTGTGGCGCCATGTTGGAAAACAACACCTGATAGGATGGCGTTTGTGACCACATCAGGACCCAGCCGCCAACAGCGATACTGGCGGCAATGGCCAACAGAAACAGCATCTGTTTGACCACTGGCTGACGGGTGACATTGTTCTGCATTGCGGCCAGCGGCGTCGTTGGCCGTGGGGCGTTCATGTTGGCTTGGTTGGCAGTGGTAGCAGGTGCGTTTTCCATGGCTTTCTCTAAATTAGTCTAGATGGCTTAAATCGACATGCGCATCACTTCCTGATACGCCTCTACCATTTTGTTACGAACCTGAAGGGTGGCCTCAAAAGCAACACTGGCTTTTTGCGATGCAATCATCACATCCGCCAGATTGACATTTGGGTCGCCCATTTCAAACGCGGTTTTCAGATCCCCGGAGTTTTGCTGCAACTCGTTCACCTGCCCTACCGCGTTCTGCATGACCTTGGAAAAGTCCACCCGATCGCTGTTCTGACTGTCCTGTGCCGGCATCGGTTTGACACTGTCATTGGCCTGCGCCTGCATGGCACGCATTTGGGTCAACAGCTGGTTTGGGTCAATCGCGTTAATCATGAGTCTCTCCCTTGGGGATAAAAAGTACTGGCTGACAGTTCACAAAGCTTATGCAGACTTCTTGCCAGTTTTATCGGGCACATCGACACCCTGATCGCGAAAGCGCGCTATCTTGTAGCGCAGCGTGCGTTCGCTGATGCCCAGCTCTCTGGCGGTCAGGCGTCGGCTGCCCTGATTTTTCTCCAGCACGTCGAGAATATGACGCTGCTCCTGGCTGCGCAGATCCTGCGAATCCAGATGTTCAGTGACGCTGACCGGGGCTTCGACAGAAACCGGACTTTGCTCGGCACCAGACAGCGCTTCGAAAATCACATCATCAGCACTCAGCGTTTCACCGCTTTGCAGAATCAGCGCGCGCTGCAGCACATTGTCGAGTTCACGGACATTACCGGGCCAGCTGTGTGACAGCAGTTTGTCGCGGGCAGACTGGTCCAGTACCGGTGCGACCCGGCCATTCTGGCTGGCATGTTTACCCAACAGTCGCTGCGACAGGGCCAGAATATCGTCACGCCGCTCACGCAGCGGTGAAATCTGCAACGGGAAGACATTCAGGCGATAGAATAAATCTTCACGGAAACGACCCGCTTTCACCTCATCACGCAAGGTACGGTTGGTGGTTGCCAGCACCCGCACATCCAGTGACAACACTTTTCGACCACCGATACGTTCCACTTCTTTTTCCTGCAGCACACGCAGCAGCTTCGCCTGCAGGGCCAAATCCATTTCCGAAATTTCATCAAGCAGGATGGTGCCATGATTAGCCTGTTCGAATTTACCGGCGTAGGCCTGACTGGCTCCGGTGAAGGCGCCTTTTTCATAACCGAACAACGTGGCTTCCAGCATATTTTCCGGAATCGCCGCGCAGTTAATCGCGACAAAAGGTTTATCAGCCCGTGGTGAATGGCTGTGCAGATATCGCGCCAGCACCTCTTTACCAGTACCGCTTTCACCGTTAATCAATACTGTGGCGTCACTGTCGGCGACGCGCTTGGCAAGGGCCTGTAACTCTCTGGAAACACGGGACTCGGCGACCATATCGCTCTCATCCTGTCCCAACTGGCTGACATAACGTTGAACGCGGGCCAGCAGTTCATCGGCTTCAAAGGGTTTGAGGAGGTAATCTGACGCACCCTGATGCATGGCTTCTACGGCACTTTGCACTGTACCGTAGGCAGTCATCATCACCACTGGCAGGTCCGGCATCATCGCTTTGGCTTTTTTCAGCAGGGTGTGACCGTCCATCGGCTGCATCTGCAAATCGCTCAGCAGCAGGCTGACCGGCTGACTGGCAATGGTATCCAATGCCGACTGACCATGCTCCATACCGGTAACCTGATAGCCTGCCAGTTCCAGCGTATCGCAGAGCGCGCCGCGCAAGTTCGCATCGTCTTCTACGACCAGAATGGTTGATTGATTCATGAAACACACTCCTGTTGCACTGCCGCTGAAGCATCAGCTTGATTGTTTGACTGGTAGATGGGCAGACGCAGACCGAAGGTGCTGCCCTCACCTTCATCGCTCTCAATCCAGAGCTCACCCTTATGCGCCTTGGCAATTGACTGAACTACGGCAAGTCCCAGCCCGGTGCCGTTGGAACGGGTGGTATAAAACGGGGTCAGGATCTTGTCACGATCAGCTTCGCTGATACCGGGACCATTATCCTCGACACTGATATCAATCCAGGCCTGGTTGTTGTCTTCGATAAACTCCGCAAAAATGCGGATAATGCCCATATCACCACAGGCCTGACGGGCATTATTAAGCAGATTATTAATGGCACTGGCCAGTGCGGCCTGACTGCCATAAACATGACCGTCATTCACATTGTTATGAATGCTGATCTGAAACTGCTCAGAGTGGGGTTGTGACTGAAATTGTTGCAGGACTTCATCCAGCAGGCTGTTAATCGCCACCGGTGAGGTCGAGGCCATACTGCCACGGGAGAAGGCCAGCATGTCACGCACCAGCTGCTCCATATGAGTGAGGCTGTGCTTGAGGCGGCCGGCAAAGCGTTGTCTGATCGCAGGCTCGCTGTCTTCTTTCAGTAGCGGAGCCAGATAAAGTAACGCCGAAGACAAAGGGGTTCTGATCTGATGTGCCAGCCGTGCCGCGACTTCGCCCATGGTCGACAAACGCTGTAGATGCGAGACCTTGTTCTGCAATGCACGGGTCTCGGTGACATCCTGCAACAGAATGATCTGGCCCGGCTCGTTGCCCATCGGGCTGGTGGAAATATGCACCAGGCGACCGTCACGTAAAGACACGTCATGACCATCACCGGGCTGGGGACTGAAGGCACGATCGATGATATGAATCCAGCGCTCACCCGATAGCGGCTCGCCCAGCAAGTCAATCGCCGCGGCGTTGGCTTCCTGCACTACACCCTCACCATCGATGACAACAACACCGGCGGGTAACACTTCCAGCAAGCGGCTGTGACGGTTTGCCAGTCGATCCGCTTGTTGCTTTTCTGCACTGGGTTCCCTCAACCAGCTCTGGCTGGCAGGCTGCCAGAATTGTTCCGCCTGCTTCAGGGCTGAGGCCCGGCCAACCGGCGGGCGTGCGATCTCGGTGTTTGAGGTCGATAGTTTCAGGTTCATATTTACTGCTCCCAACGGCTTAATGCCTTTCGATAGGGAGTTAGCAATTACTATGCCTGAAACTTTTTACCTTTATTTACAATAACTTAAAAACAGAAGAAATGCTGAAGTCAAAAGCCCGACGCTGGCTGCAAAGGCTTATTCACCTTCTCGCTGAATCCCATACTTACGCATCTTTTCTACCAGTGTCGTCCTGCGCATTTTGAGTTTTTGCGCCGCATGTGCGACAACGCCGGCTGCTTCGTCCAAAGCCTGCTTGATAAGCATGTATTCAAGGTTGGCGAGGTGTTCTTTCAGATCCAGCCCCTCTTCCGGCAGACTCTCGAGGGATTCAGCCAAATTGGCTTCAGACGTATGCTCAGCAGGCTTGGCAACTGTCTCGGGTAAGTTACGCGCGCTGTCAGCCTGAGGTACGGCATTGATGATGGCAGTAATCTGCTCGGGCAGGTCTTCGCCGTCCAACTGGTACTTGACCGGCAGATCATCATAGTCGACCGTTGCGTATGGATAGAGGATGACCAGCCTCTCCACCACATTCGCCAGTTCCCGGACATTACCGGGCCAGCTGTATCGGCATAGCGACGTCATTGCCGACTGGGTCAGTTTTACCGTACCGCGGTTTTCATGCTCAATCCGTTTGATGAGTTCATTCACCAGCAATGGAATATCCTCAGGCCGTTCACGCAGCGCCGGCATTTCAATCGGGAACACATTCAAGCGATAAAACAGATCCTCGCGGAAACGACCATCACTGATGTGTTCTTCAAGGTTACGGTGGGTCGCGGCAATCACACGGACATTGGCAGTCTGGGTTTTGTTACTGCCCACACGTTCAAATGTGCGTTCCTGTAAAACACGCAGCAGTTTGACCTGCATCGGTAGGGGCATATCACCAATTTCGTCCAGAAATAATGTGCCGCCCTCTGCCAGCTCAAAGCGCCCTTTACGCGCCGTAATCGCGCCGGTAAAAGCGCCTTTTTCATGTCCGAATAATTCGCTTTCCAGCAGTTCGCCGGGGATAGCACCACAGTTTACCGGCACAAAAGGTTTATCGCGGCGGCTGGAGAAATGGTGGAGATTACGGGCAACGACTTCTTTACCCGTGCCAGATTCTCCCAGGACCAGAACGTTGGCCTCAGAATCAGCGACCTGATCAATCATACGCTGAACCTGTTTCACTGCCCGGCTGTTGCCGACCAGAGAACGGAACAGACTGCCATTACTGGCTTCCTGTCTTTGCGACTCGCCACGATAAATCGTGGCCTGCTGCAGCGCATTACTTAGTTGTGGATATTTAATCGGGAAACGGAGAGAACCGATAGTGCCGGGAAACTCAATGGTTTCAGTATCGGGTAAATCCAGGGTAAAAACCGGAACACGGGCTTCGTGGTTGACCAGTTCCCGCAGGAGCTGTTTAGTGGTGTGGCGATTACCGCAATCGCCGATTATCGCCATCACGATATCGTTGAGATTGTCGATTTGGTCGAACCAGACTTCCGGCTCATCGACGATCACCGGATGACAGTTCACGAACTCAATTAAGGTCGATAGCATCTCGCGCCGATCAGTGTCTCCCTCCACTAACAGCACATGATTTCCACTCATACTCACCCCAGCCTTAATCTTAGAACGACGATTTTAAATCGCTTATTTTCAGCATGGAGTTAAGCATTTTAACGGTGTAATTGTCAAAAAAATGACAGGGTGATTAGTAGGGTTTTAAAAGCTGGCAGGTAGCTTAATTCGACTGATAAGCTGCGACCGCTTTACGATTTTTGTTAAGGCTTTGAAGCTCCAACTGCAGAGATTGTTGCGCTTTGCGGCACAGCTGCTCAAGCTGTTGATTCTGCTCAATCATGGTTTCGATCACAACGCGGACATCGGCGGTCTGCTGATCCGCCTCAAGCGGGAAGCACTGCTGTAGTAATTCAGTCCGTTGTTTCTGAAACTCAGACAGGCCCGACCATTGTCCGGCCTCAGCCATTTGCAGCATGGTGCTGGTTAAATCTGCAGCACGTTTCAGCTGAGTGAGTTTATTGTGGAGCATCAGTGATATTCAGCAGGAATATTGTCCCAACCTGCTTTGACTTCCTGTAACAGGGATATCACTTCATCAATAATAGCTGGATCATTACTGACATTAGCCTCCAGCAGTCGACGCCCCATGTATTCATACAGTGAGTCAAGATTGGCAGCAATATCCCCGCCTTTGTCGGCATCCAGACTGGTGCGCAGTCCCTGAATAATATTCATACCCCAGGTGATCTGACGGCTTTTCTCAGCGATATCATTGCGAGCAATACAGCCCTTCGCTGTCGCCAGCTTGGACAAGGCGCCTTCCATCAGCATCTGGATAATACGGTAAGGCGAGGCATAATTGACTTCAGATTCAACTGCCTTACGACCGTAACCTTCCATTGCCTTTTTATTAATCATGGACTGCGTCATTTCAAAGACTCCCCTTTATTGATTTGCTGCCGGCAATGAGGCCAGCTGTTGCAAAAGAAAATCACCGGTATTACTGAGTTCACTGACCAGCGTATCCAATGCGGTAAACTGAGAGCGGATACGGGTTTCCACAATCTCCAGTCTGGCTTCCAGCCTCAACTCATCATCTTCCAGCCGGTCCAGTTGCGTGTTCAGCCCTTCTTCACGGGCATTAATCAAACCGTTACTGGCAAGCCAGCCATCTGCCAGAGATTCCATCCGGGCGGCATAACCTTCACCATCTGCCGCAAACAGATTAACGAAAGAATTGAAGTCGTTGTTGAGTTTTTCTGTGACGGTATCCTCATTCACTTCCATCACACCTTCTTCATTGACTGAGACGCCTGCTTCAATCAGATATCTGAAGGAAGAACCACTTATCTCCGAGCCGGCATTCATCACTTCCGATAAGGCACGTTCAATGCTCAACAGGGTGCTGTCGGCTTCCAGCTGACCGCTACGCTGCTTGTTCACTTCACTACGAAGCGCGTTGTAGGCATCGGCAAACTGATTGACTGCCTCCAGAATGGCTTCATCATCACGGCTAACTTCAAGGCTGGCTGTTCCGACACTTTTGGCGGTGAAGCTGATGCCGTCGATGGCATTGCTTATGGTATTACTGCTGCTGGTCACTGCGAAGCCATCAATTTCGACTACTGCATCAGTCGCCGTGGAGATTGATGTCGCATAGCTGGTACCACCAGAAACATATGTCAATGCGGACAAGCCGGCATTATCACTATCGTTACCATCGCCATCGCCGCTGGCGGTGACAGTCAATGCATTATCAGTCCCTGTTTCATTGGAGGACAGAACCAGTCTGGCACCGTCGTCACTATTAACGATGGTAGCAGTGACACCCGTGTTATCACTGGCCTCGTTAATCGCGGTGCGGATACTGGCCAAAGTGTCTGTAGCACCAACATTGATGCTGAAACTCTCACTTCCCACCGAGAGATTGAGGGTACCGCTGCCCACCGCGGTATTACTGTCCGCAAACGGACCGAAGGCAATTTTATCGCGCTCGGCAAGAGACTGCACATCCACAGAGTAACTGCCAGCCAGTGCTTCACTGCTGACATTGGCAGTGAACACACTTTCATTACTGGAGGTTCCCTGAAACAGTCTGAAGCTGGAAGCACTGCCAAGCGAGGCCATAGCAGACTGGAATTCAGAAATTTTGCTTTTCAGCGAGCCATAGGCACTGATCTGGGCATTAACCTGGGCCTGCTGTGTCTGAACCCGATTAATAGGTCGCCGTTCCAGTGCGACTAACTGGCTGACAATGCTCTCGACATCAAGACCGGAGCCGATACCTCCTGCTCTAATGGCCATGTCTAACCTCCAAATTCACTTTACGTCCAAATTTTACTGCAAATCTCAGGCCACTCAGACCTTAACTTCTAGTAAAAGGCCGCGATATTTGTCCGCTGCGTTACGGGCGTCAAGCAGTTCCTGTGATGGAATTTGCCGGACAACTTCATCTGTTTCAGAGTCAATCACCTTGACGATGGTGTCGCCACTGTTTTCATCTACTGTGAACTGCAAACTACGGTTGAAGTTCTGCATAAAGTCATTAAGCTCAGCGACCTTTTCCTGCAGGGCGTCAGCACGCTCTTGTCGCTGTTGTTCTTTTTGTTCCAAGCTTTCAGACGTGGCGGTAGCGGTTTGTTGCTTCTCTGAGACGACGAAAGCAGGCCCCACTTCAGTGGTGACCTGCTGCTTCGTTTCAGCTTGCTTTGGCAACGTCGGTAGGCTTGATTGCACTAATAATTCGTTATTAGCCATCTTACCTGCTCCTAGTTAACCGGAATGTCCCGGAGCAAAACTCCGGGAGTCCGATTTTTCACCTTATCCCAACAAACTCAGGGCGGCCTGTGGCAGGGTGTTAGCCTGAGCCAGGATGGATACACCAGCCTGCTGCAGGATCTGCGCA
>JABURN010000074.1 GCA_014762585.1 Methylophaga sp. | reverse complement strand
CATGGTATCGATAACATTCTCGAGACCCACTTCCATACCCAGTCTGGCAGTGGAAATATTATAGGAATGGGTCAGGCCCTCTATCAGCGTGACTTCGCTGTGGGACCGCTTATCGAAATTCTGTGGCTTCCAGGTCTGACCGTTAGGCTGTGACAGCGAATAAGGTGAATCATCCAGTCGCGTGCTCAGCGTGTATCCCTGCTCCAGTGCAGTCAGGTAGACAGCCGGTTTGACCAGGGAGCCGATAGGTCGCCTGGAGTCGAGTGCGCGGTTAAAGCCTTTGTAGCGGGTATTGCGATCACCGATGATTGACAGCACCTCGCCGGTCTGCGGATCGGTGACCACCATGCTGCCCTGCAGCTTGTCGACTTTCTGATAAGCCTGCTCCAGTTGGCTGATGGTCTGGGTCAATGATTCTTCGGCTGCTTTTTGTACGATGGGATCCAGACTGGTGAAAACGCGAAGACCTTCTGAACTCAGATCTTCATCGCGATAATGACGTCTCAGTTGACGCTTCACCAGATCCAGAAATGCCGGGTAGGCTTCTTTCAGCAATGTCCCTTTTTTGACTACATCCAGATCAGCGCTGATTGCCTGTTGATAATGCTCCTGAGTGATTTCGCCCTGATCTCTGAGTACACGCAATACCAAATCACGGCGTTTTTTGGCGCGCTCCGGGTGCCGGCGCGGATCGTAATAGGAAGGGCCTTTAACCATGCCGGCCAGCAAGGCGACCTGGTGCAGTTTGAGCTCCTGAATCGGCTGGGCGAAGAAATAATGGGCGCCGAGACCGAAGCCGTGAATGGCGCGGGCGCCATCCTGACCCAGATAGACCTCATTCAGATAGGCTTCCAAGATTTCATTCTTACTGTAATGCAGCTCCAACAGCATTGCCATGGGCATTTCCAGCAGTTTTCGGATCAGCGTCCGGTCAGAGGTGAGATAGAAGTTTTTAATCAACTGCTGAGTCAGGGTGCTGCCGCCCTGTACAAAAGCACCTGCCTTGATATTGGCCACCATCGCACGGGCGATACCTTTGGGCGAGATGCCGTGATGATCGTAAAAATCGCGATCTTCAATCGCGATCAGGGCATCAATCAGCGCCGGTGGCGCATCCTGCAGTTGAATCAGATCACGATCTTCATTATTGAGTGGGTAAATGCCGCCGATCAGGACGGGTTCCAATCGAACCAGCGCGAGTTCATTGCCCTGATAGTCACTGATACTGGACAAACCCTGGCGATTAAAGTCGAGTACCATCCGGCGGGGAGGCTCTTTACCGTCAGTAAAATTGAAGCCTCGGGTCGAGATAATGGCGCGCGAGGCTGAAAATGCTGCCTGGCCCGGCTTCGAAGCCTTGCTCACAAACTGATAGCCAAGACCACGCAACTCGACTTTCAGATCATTTATAGACAGAGGAGAGCCGGCATAAAGCTCAAGCGGCCGGGCATAAACTTTGGCTGGTACAGCCCAGCGTTTACCTTCAAACTGGTGCCGGATCTGTACATCGAGAAACAGCAGCAACAAGCCCAGCAGAACCAGCAGGGTGAACAGGATTTTAAACAGCGTAGCCTTACTGATAAAACCGCGGTTATTTTTACGAGAGCTATTGCGGTTGCGGCGTTTCACTGGTTTGCGCTTTGCAGTTTGAGTTGATTTCTTTGAAGCCATAAATGATTCGGATGTCCGGGTCAGGGGCTGCCATCAATCAGAATAGAGCACGGTTGCATGAATTTCTGTTAATCAGTTTCCAGCCTGACGTGTTTGCTCGTTTAGACCGGTCAATGTACACAGGGTGTCTATTATGCTTGAGCTGATTAATTTTTGCTGAGGCGAGGTGAGTTCACCCGACATAATTCGGCCACCCGTTTTGAGCGAACACAACAGCGGTTTTTTGACCGGATACAAGAACCTGCGACCTTTGTAACTAGGGGACAGCCTGATTTCGCATTATCGAAATTGTCTGGTAATATGCAGAACTCCGAACGGGTTTCATGCGTAAAATTATTCACCTGAAACTGCGAGAAAATGCAACTGAAGTGAGCGTTTATGGCTTTAGAAACACCAGTTTGTGACTTCGGTCAGCCAGCCATTGATTTTTCGCTGCCGGGCACCGATGGCGAAATCTGGACGCTGGATGACTGTCGCGGTGAAAACGGTCTGCTGATTATGTTCATCTGCAATCACTGTCCTTATGTACAGGCCGTGATTGACAGACTGGTCCGCGACACCAATGAGCTGAAGCAATACGGCATCAACTCAGTTGCCATCATGGCCAATGATGTAGAAGAGTACCCGGAAGACTCGTTCGATAACATGAAAAAGGTTGCGAAGCAGCAAGGGTTTTCCTTTCCTTATTTATATGATGAATCGCAGCAGGTCGCCCAGGCTTACGGGGCTGTCTGCACGCCTGATTTTTTTGGCTATAACAAAGACCTGGAATTGCAATACCGTGGTCGTCTGGATGCCAGCCGCAAACAGGCTGCCGATCCGGATGTCAGACGGGACCTGTTTGAAGCAATGAAACAGGTGGCTGAAACAGGCCATGGCCCGGAAAATCAGATACCGAGTATGGGCTGCTCGATTAAATGGCGGGCGGCTTAATTTTTTTTAATAGGAGAATGTAGAAAATGGCTACACGTAGACATTTAGCTAATGCAATCCGTGCTCTGAGTATGGATGCAGTACAAAAGGCGAATTCTGGTCACCCGGGTGCGCCTATGGGTATGGCGGATATCGCCGAAGTCCTGTGGAACGACCACCTGAAGCACAATCCTAACAACCCGAAATGGGCTGACCGTGATCGCTTTATCCTGTCTAACGGCCACGGCTCTATGTTGATTTATTCATTGCTGCACCTGACCGGTTACGACCTGCCAATGGATTCAATCAAAACATTCCGTCAGCTGCACTCTCAATGTGCCGGTCACCCTGAATACGGTTATGCACCGGGTGTTGAAACCACCACTGGTCCTCTGGGTCAGGGCATCACCAACGGTGTCGGTTTCGCCATGGCTGAAAAACTGATGGCGGACCAGTTCAACAAGCCAGGTCACGATATCGTCAACCACCACACCTATGTGTTCATGGGCGACGGTTGCTTGATGGAAGGTGTTTCTCACGAAGCCTGTGCGCTGGCCGGTACCTGGGGCCTGGGTAACCTGATCGCATTCTGGGATGACAACAACATCTCTATCGACGGTCATATCGATGGCTGGTACACCGATGACACTGCCAAGCGTTTTGAAGCTTACGGCTGGCATGTACAAGCTGTTGACGGTCACGATTCTGACGCTATCAACAAAGCCATCGAAGAAGCCAAGAAAGTCACTGACAAGCCGTCACTGATCTGCTGTAAAACCATCATTGGTTTCGGTTCACCTAACAAATCAGCCAGCCACGACTGCCATGGTGCAGCGCTGGGTGAAGAAGAAGTGGCACTGACCCGTAAAGAACTGGGTTGGGACTACGAGCCATTTGTGATTCCTGAAGACGTTTACGAAGGTTGGGATGCCAAAGCCAAAGGTGCTGAAGCAGAAGCCGCCTGGAACGAAAAATTCGCTGCCTACGAGAAGGAATACCCTGAACTGGCTGCTGAATTCAAACGTCGTATGGCCGGTGAACTGCCAGCAAACTGGAAAGAAGTCACTGACAAGATGATTGCTGAAACCAACGAGAAAGCTGAAAAAGTAGCGACTCGTAAAGCATCACAAAATGTCATTACTGCACTGGCACCAACGCTGCCGGAATTCCTGGGCGGTTCTGCCGACCTGACTGGTTCAAACCTGACAAGCTGCCCAAGCTTCAAGCATGTTTCCGGTAAAGAGCCTGGTAACTACATCTCTTACGGTGTCCGTGAATTCGGTATGTTTGCCATCATGAACGGTATGGCACTGCATGGCGGTCTGCTGCCTTACGGTGGTACTTTCCACATGTTCTCTGACTACGCCAAAAACGCCCTGCGTATGGCGGCACTGATGAAGCAGCGTACCGTTGCTGTCCTGACTCATGACTCTATCGGTCAGGGTGAAGACGGCCCGACGCACCAACCTATCGAGCAATCTGCTGGTCTGCGTTACATCCCGAACATGGATGTATGGCGTCCGGGTGATTCAACCGAAGTAGCGGTAGCCTGGGTTGCAGCTGTTGAGCGTATGGATGGTCCTACCAGCCTGGTTCTGAGCCGTCAGGGTGTCCCTGGCCGTACTCACGATACAGCTGACTTCGAAGCGATTCGTAAAGGTGGCTATGTCATCTCTGAAGCAGACGGCGGCAACGCTGATGTGATTCTGATTGCGACCGGTTCTGAACTGGATCTGGCTCTGCAGTCTCAGGAAGCACTGAAAGGCGAAGGCATCAAAGCACGCGTTGTTTCCATGCCTTCAACCAACGTCTTTGATCGTCAGGACCAAGCATACAAAGACAGCGTTCTGACACCAGGCGTTAAACGTGTTTCTGTTGAAGCCGGTGTCACTGACTTCTGGCGTAAATATGTCGGTCTGGAAGGCGGTACTGTCGGTATCGACACCTTCGGTGAATCTGCACCGGGTGGCGATCTGTTCAAGCACTTCGGCTTCACTGTCGGCAACGTGGTTAAAACGGTTAAAGAAACCCTGTAAGGGCTTATTTAATCGCACAAAAAATGACCAGCGGGCTTTGGCCCGCTGGTTTTTTTTCGCCTGACACTTTAAAGTCTAAAAAGTGAATCCTTGTCCACAAGTTTTTAGTTTTTAGACAAATTGAATCCAGAGAGGAAACAGCATGACGATTAAAGTCGGTATTAACGGTTTTGGCCGCATCGGCCGGATGGCGTTCCGGGCTGCAGTCAAAGACTTCAAAGATATCGAAGTGGTCGCAATTAATGACTTATTGGATCCGGAATATCTTGCCTACATGCTCAAATATGACTCAGTCCATGGTCGCTTTGATGGGGAGGTTGAAGTCAAAGACGGGCATCTGGTCGTCAACGGTAAAACCATACGTGTGACTGCCGAGCGCAACCCGGCTGATCTGAAGTGGGATGAAGTCGGTGCTGAACTGGTGATTGAATGCACCGGTTTTTTCCTGACCGAAGAAAGCTGTCAGGCGCACATTGATGCCGGTGCCAAAAAAGTCGTGCAATCGGCCCCGTCGAAAGATCACACGCCGATGTTTGTCTTCGGCGTTAACCACAAAAGTTACCAGGGCGAAGCCATTGTTTCAGCGGCTTCATGCACGACCAATGCGCTGGCACCGGTCTCCAAAGTGCTGCATGACAGCTTTGGTATCAAACGGGGGCTGATGACCACCGTGCATGCTGCCACAGCGACACAGAAAACAGTGGATGGTCCGTCAATGAAAGACTGGCGCGGTGGTCGCGGTATTCTGGAAAATATCATTCCTTCTTCTACCGGCGCTGCCAAAGCTGTCGGCAAGGTATTGCCGGATCTGAACGGCAAACTGACAGGTATGGCATTCCGTGTCCCGACCTCTGATGTGTCGGTTGTCGATCTGACTGTAGAACTGGAAAAAGACGCCGACTATGAAGCCATCTGCCAGGCCATGCGTGATGCGTCCAGCGGCGAATTGAAGGGTGTTCTGGCTTATACCGATGAAAGCGTGGTTTCTACCGATTTCAGAGGCTGTACCGCACCATCCATTTTTGATGCCGGCGCCGGTATTGCGCTGGACGGCACTTTTATCAAAGTCGTTGCCTGGTATGACAATGAATACGGTTATACCTGCAACATGATGCGCCTTGTACAACATGTGGCCGGCTAAGTCGACACAGATAGGTTGAACCATCAAGGCTTCCTGCTCAGCGGGAGGCCTTTTTTGTGCCCAAAACAGTGGCGAAGACCACTATACTGGGGAAAAACGAAAAATTTCGAGAGGGAAATTTCATGTCCGTAATCAAGATGGCTGATTTGGACCTGGCCGGTAAACGTGTCTTGATCCGCCAGGATCTCAATGTTCCGTTGAAAAAAGGCGTCGTTGCCGACGGCACCCGCATCCATGCCTCTTTGCCCACCATTAAACTGGCGCTGGAAAAAGGTGCCCGCGTGATGATTATGTCGCATCTGGGTCGACCGACTGAAGGTGAATATGTCCATCAGTATTCGATGGCGCCGGTGGCCAATTACCTGTCCGCCCTGCTGGAACAGCCGGTCAGGCTGGAACAGAACTGGCTGGAACCGGATTTTATTCCGGTTGAACCCGGTGAAGTCGTGATCTGTGAAAATGTCCGTTTTAATATTGGTGAAAAGAAAAACGACGATGCTTTGTCAAAGAGAATGGCGAAGATGTGTGATGTCTTTGTGATGGATGCATTCGGCACGGCTCACCGCGCTCAGGCCTCGACCCACGGCGTGGCGAAATATGCGCCCATCGCCTGCGCCGGCCCATTGCTTGCAGCCGAACTGGAAGCTTTGGGTAAAGCGCTGGATAACCCGGCACGGCCTATGGTGGCGATTGTCGGTGGCTCCAAGGTATCGACCAAGCTCAGTGTGCTGGAGAGTCTGTCTACCAAGGTGGACCAGTTGATTGTCGGTGGTGGTATTGCCAATACTTTTATCGCTGCGGAAGGCTTCAATGTAGGTAACTCACTCTATGAAGAAGAGTTTCTCGATACCTGCCGCAAACTGCGCAGTGAGGCTCAGTCACGCGGTGGCGATATTCCGGTGCCTACCGATGTGGTCTGCGGTAAAAAGTTTGCTGAAAACGCCGAGGCTGAAATCAAGAAGGTGGAAGAGGTCGAGGATGATGATATGATCTTCGATATCGGTCCTAAAACAGCAGAGAAGCTGGCGGACATCCTTAAAAACGCCGGTACTATTGTCTGGAATGGGCCGGTTGGCGTTTTTGAATTCAATCAGTTCGGTGAAGGCACCAAAGAAATCGCAATGGCGATAGCCGAATCGGACGCCTTCTCCATCGCCGGCGGCGGCGACACCCTGGCAGCGGTAGCCAAATACAAAATCTGTGATGATATTTCTTATATTTCTACGGGTGGTGGTGCTTTCCTTGAGTTCCTGGAAGGTAAAACTTTGCCCGCCGTTGAAATTCTGGAGCAGCGTGCCGCCGAATCCAGCTAACTGACAAGGAGTTGATGTGACGGCCATTAGACGAACAAAAATTGTTGCGACTCTGGGGCCGGCCACACAACGGCCTGAAACCCTGGATGCCATGTTCGAAGCCGGTATGAACGTGGTCAGGCTCAACTTCTCTCATGGTGACCCGGCTGACCATATCAATCTGGCCGAGCGGGTGCGTGAGCGTGCCCGCATCTGCCACAAACCTGTTGGTATTCTCGCCGATTTGCAGGGCCCTAAAATCCGTATCTCCCGTTTTAAAGACGGGGCAGTCGAACTGAAAGAAGGCGACAGTTTTGTGCTTGATGCGACGCTGGGTAGTCAGGACGGTGATGACTACCAGGTCGGCATTGATTACAAGGCACTGCCCGATGATGTCAGCGCGGATGATATCCTGCTGCTGGATGATGGCCGCATCGTCCTGCGTGTTGAGGGTGTCAATGAGCGCCGCATCATGACCAGGGTTATCAGCGGTGGCACTTTGTCCAATAATAAGGGGATAAACCGCCAGGGTGGCGGTTTATCGGCTGCGGCGCTGACGGATAAGGACCGGCAGGATATTATCACTGCAGCCCGAATGGAGGCCGATTATCTGGCGGTGTCTTTTCCGCGCTCTGCTCAAGATATTCATGAAGCCCGGCGCTTACTGCATGAGGCCGGCGGTCATGCTGCCATCGTTGCCAAAATTGAACGCGCTGAGGCTATAGATGCGATAGAAGAGATTATCGAAGCCGCCGACGCTATCATGGTGGCTCGCGGTGACCTGGGTGTCGAAATGGGCGATGCCGCTTTGCCGCCGATACAGAAACGCATCATCGGTATGGCGCGCCGAATGAACCGGGTAACCATCACCGCGACTCAGATGATGGAGTCGATGATTTTGAATCCGATTCCGACCCGGGCTGAAGTGTTCGATGTGGCCAACGCTGTACTGGATGGCACCGATGCGGTGATGCTCTCAGGCGAAACCGCAGTCGGTAAGAATCCGATTAAAACCATTGCCGCGATGCACCGGATTTGTCTGCAGGCGGAACAGGAGCGGGAAATTCGCGTTTCCCGTCACCGGATAGATTCCAAGTTTGAACAGATGGACGAAGCGATCGCGATGGGTGCGATGTATCTGGCAAACCACCTCAATGTCAAAACCATCGCCGCCCTGACCGAGTCGGGATCGACTGTTTTATGGATGTCACGGATCAGTTCTGGGATTCCGATTTTTGCCCTGACGCCGCATGAAGCGACAGCGCGGCGAGTCACGCTGTATCGGGGTGTTTATCCGATTAAATTTCCGCGCCAGCATAATGATCACGCAGCACTGAACCGTGAAATCATTGAAGAGCTTGAGCGTCGCGGCGTCGTCACAGATGGTGATATAGTTATCATTACAAAAGGTGATCTGGAGGTTCAGGGCAGCACCAATGCGCTCAAACTGGTGCGGGTTGGTGACATGGTCGAACCCCGGATCAATGGTCAAAGCTGCGAATAGCATAGTGCCCGGGCTTATTTGTCTTTCATCTCTGCCTCTGTTTTGACTGAAAAAGCGTCAAAGGGCGTAAAATATAAGATGTTTACAGCCTGGTTGAGCACTAGCCCTAGAGGAGAGAAGTTATGGCTCTCATATCATTGCGTCAATTACTCGATTATGCGGCTGAGCATGAATTCGGCGTGCCCTCTTTTAATGTGAATAACATGGAACAGGTGCATTCGATTATGGAGGCCGCCGTTGCAGCCGACAGTCCCGTCATCATGCAGGCCAGTGCCGGCGCGAGAAGTTATGCCGGTGAACCGTTTCTGCGGCATTTGATCCTGGCTGCGCTGGAAGCCTACCCGGATATTCCGATTGTGTTGCATCAGGATCATGGTGCATCCCCCAGTGTCTGCGCCCGATCAATTCAGTCCGGATTCAGTTCGGTGATGATGGATGGTTCATTGCAGGAAGATATGAAAACCCCTGCGGAATATGAATACAACGTCAGGGTCACCCGTGAAGTGGTCGATATGGCCCATGCCTGCGGGGTCTCAGTAGAAGGCGAACTGGGCTGCCTGGGCTCGCTTGAGTCGGGCATGATGGGCGAAGAGGATGGCCACGGTGCCGAAGGCAAACTGGATCGGGAGAAGCTGCTGACCGATCCTGACGAAGCGGTGGACTTTGTCAAACGCACCGAAGTGGATGCCCTGGCGGTCGCTATCGGCACCAGTCATGGTGCTTACAAGTTTACCCGGCCGCCGACCGGCGAAATTCTGGCCATCGACCGTATCAGGGAGCTGAGAAAGAAACTGCCCAACACGCATTTTGTCATGCATGGTTCCAGCTCGGTGCCGCAGGAATGGCTCAAGATCATCAACACCCACGGTGGTGATATCGGTCAGACCTACGGGGTGCCAGTGGAAGAAATCGTCGAAGGCATCAAGTCAGGTGTGCGCAAGGTCAATATCGATACCGATCTGCGGATGGCTTCGACCGGTGCGATTCGTCAGTTTATGACCGACGAGAAGAATAAACCGGTGTTTGACCCGCGCAAATTCCTCAAGGCGTCAACCGCTGCCATGCAGGAGATCTGTCAAGCTCGTTATGAAGCCTTTGGCAGTGCCGGTCATGCTGGGAAGATCAAACCGATTCCATTGAGCAAAATGGTCGATCGCTACCAGAGCGGTGAACTGAAACCGGTTTTATCCTGATTGGCAAAACAGCCACACAAAAGGCGACCTAATGTCGCCTTTTGTGCCTCAAACCAATCAGTTGCGAGCACGATGCCTGAATGCGGTAAACTATCGCTTTTGACTACGGGGATGGGCATGTGCAGCAGCTAATAGCGATAGCGATCGGCGGCGCGGTGGGATCAGTGCTGCGTTTTATGGTTTCCACCAATGTTCACCGCTTGATGGGCAAAGACTTTCCCTATGGCACATTAACTGTTAACGTGCTCGGTTCGCTGTTGATGGGCTTTTTATTCATCATGCTGGTTGAGCGGCAAATCAGCTCTGTAGAGCTGAGATCAGGCATTTTATTCGGTCTGCTGGGTGCCTTCACTACCTTTTCTTCATTTTCCTTTGAAACTCTGGCTTTAATGGAGAGTGGTGACTGGGCCAAGGCACTGGTGAATGTTTTTGTGAGTGTCAGCGCTTGCCTTTTGGCAACCTGGATTGGTTTAGGAATAGGAAGGCAGTTATGAGTCAGGCTGTGACCATGGTGCGCATCTATCTGGTCGAGGGGCGCGATGATGTCAATAAAATCATCACCCGGCTGGTGGATATCCGTGTCCGCGGTTTTACCGTGTTTAAAGGAGTGGCTGGTCTGGGGAGTGATCACCGGCTGCACAAGGCCTCGCTGCTGGCGCTTTCTTCCGAGCTGCCGATCATCGTTGAATTTTTTGATGAGCCTGAACGCGTTAAGGATACGATTGAAAAACTGGGAGATTTGGTGAAGCCGGAACTGGTCATCAGCTGGCCCGCACAATCTGGAATATAAATTGAGATGTTAGATCCGAAGTTACTGAGAAACGAAGCAGAAGAGATTGCTGCTCAATTAAAACGTCGTGGTTTTGAACTCGACCTGGACCTGTTAGCGCAACTGGAGCAGGAACGTAAGCAGGCGCAACTGGAAGCGCAGGAGTTACAGACAGAGCGTAACGCTAGGTCCAAAAACATTGGCAAAGCCAAGGCGGCTGGTGAGGACATTACGCCACTGCTCAAAGAAATCGAAGATTTGGGTGACCGTCATAAGGCGGCTGAAGTGAGACTGGCTGAGGTACTCGACAAGCTCAATGATGTCGCGCTCGGTATTCCCAATCTGCCCCAGGCAGATGTGCCTGCCGGTCAGGATGAGACTGAAAATGAGGAAGTCTCACGCTGGGGCGAGCCGCGTCAGTTTGATTTTGAACCCAAGGATCATGTGGATCTGGGTGCGGCGCTGAATGGTATGGATTTCGAAACCGCGGCCAAAATCAGTGCTGCCCGCTTTGTCACGCTGCAGGGCCCCCTGGCCAGACTGCAACGGGCATTGACCCAATTTATGCTCGACACCCACAGTGAACAGCATGGCTACACCGAAACCTATGTGCCTTACCTGGTGAATGCCGAATCCTTGAAGGGTACCGGCCAGTTACCTAAATTCGAAGCTGATCTTTTCAAAGTCGATGATGGTGAGTTTTACCTGATTCCGACGGCAGAAGTACCAGTAACCAACATCGTTCGCGATACCATCACAGAGGATGCATCACTGCCTTTGAAGTTTGTCGCGCATACACCCTGCTTCCGCAGTGAAGCCGGCTCCCATGGTCGTGATGTACGTGGTCTGATTCGTCAGCATCAGTTCGAAAAAGTGGAACTGGTGCAAATCGTCAAACCACAGGATAGTCAGGCGGCCCATGAAGAGCTGACCGCCCATGCCGAGAAAATTCTGCAAATGCTGGAATTACCTTACCGCAAGGTCAATCTTTGTACTGGTGATCTAGGCTTTTCCTCAACCAAGACCTACGATCTGGAAGTCTGGCTGCCCAGCCAGCAGACCTATCGGGAGATCTCATCCTGCAGTAATTTCGGTGACTTTCAGGCGCGTCGCCTGCAAGCCCGCTGGCGTAACCCGGAAACCGGCAAGCCGGAACTGGTGCATACACTCAATGGTTCGGGCCTCGCGGTCGGCCGTACCCTGCTGGCATTAATGGAAAACCATCAACAGGCTGATGGTTCAATTACCATCCCGGCTGCGTTGCGGCCTTATCTGGGTGGGCAGGAAAAAGTCAGTGCTTGAGTTCAGCCTGGTCCAGAAGATTATTATCTGGGCAATTCCGGTTCTGTTCGCCATCACCGTGCATGAAGTCGCGCACGGCTGGGTGGCCCTGAAGCTCGGCGATCGTACGGCGCAGATGATGGGACGATTGACACTGAATCCAATCAAACACGTGGATCCAATCGGCACACTGCTGGTCCCGGGCGTGCTGTTATTGCTGGGCGGTATTGTATTCGGCTGGGCCAAACCGGTGCCGGTGACCTTTCAGAATCTGCGTAAACCAAAAGCTCATATGGCCTGGGTGGCACTGGCCGGCCCTACTGCCAATCTGATCATGGCCGTGTTCTGGGCGCTGATAGCCAAGCTGGGTCTGGCGCTGGCCCAAAGTGGTAATGTCATTGGCGAACCCATGATGTTTATGGGCGTCGCGGGCATTTTGATTAATGCCATGCTGATGATGCTGAACCTGCTGCCTCTGCCACCTTTGGATGGCGGTCGTGTGCTGGTCAGTGTGTTGCCGGGGCCTTTGAGCTGGCAGGTGAGCAGGCTGGAGCCTTATGGGTTTTTTATATTGCTGGGTTTACTGTTTTTTGGCCTGCTGGGCCTGATTTTATGGCCTCTGGTAGGCGGTATGCTGAACACCCTGGCCTGGATTTTCAACCTGCCGCCGCAAATTTTTAACACCATTTTATAGATACTAGATTACCAATATCGGGAGATCACTTTGGATACGGTAGCTTTACAGTCACGACGAATTGTTTCAGGCATGCGCCCGACCGGGCAACTGCACCTGGGGCATTATCATGGTGTACTGAAGAACTGGGTCAAACTGCAGCATGAATTCGACTGCTTCTTTTTTGTGGCCGACTGGCATGCTTTGACCACCCATTACGAAGACAGCGGTATCATTGAAGACAGTGTCTGGGAAATGGTCATTGACTGGCTGGCAGCCGGCATTGAACCTTCCGCTGCTTCCATGTTTCTGCAGTCCAAAGTGCCCGAACATGCCGAGTTGCACCTGCTGTTGTCAATGATGACACCTTTGTCCTGGCTGGAGCGGGTGCCGACCTATAAAGACCAGCAGGAAAAACTGAAAGAAAAAGATCTGTCGACATACGGTTTTCTTGGTTATCCCTTGCTGCAGAGTGCCGATATTCTGATTTATCGTGCCGGTCAGGTGCCGGTGGGTGAAGATCAGGTTGCCCACGTCGAACTGACCCGCGAGGTCGCACGTCGTTTCAATCATCTCTATGGTCGTGAAATAGCTTTCGAAGAAAAAGCTGAAGCCGCTATCAAGAAAATGGGCAAGAAAAAAGCCAAGCTCTAAAACAACATGCGTAAATCATATAAGGAAAAGGGT
>JABURN010000053.1 GCA_014762585.1 Methylophaga sp. | reverse complement strand
TCGAACAATTAAATTAAATCAATGGAGAACCTCATGAGCGATATTCAGAATATTATCGAAGAAGCGTTTGAGCGCCGTGCAGAGATCAACCCGTCCAATGCTGACAGCGATGTCCGCAACGCGGTCAATGAAGCGCTGGCCATGCTGGATAACGGCAGCGCCCGTGTTGCTGAAAAACAAAATGGTGACTGGGTTGTTAACCAGTGGCTGAAAAAAGCGGTACTGCTATCTTTCCGCCTCAATGACAACCGCCCGATGGCCGGTGGTGAAACCCAATACTTCGATAAAGTCGAACCAAAATTCGCCAGCTTCTCTGAAGATGACTTCAACAAAGCCGGTGTCCGTGTGGTACCACCTGCCGCAGTACGTCGTGGCTCCTACATCGCGCCGGGTGTGGTGTTGATGCCGTCCTATGTCAACATCGGTGCCTACGTTGACTCCGGCACCATGGTCGATACCTGGGCCACTGTCGGCAGCTGCGCGCAAATCGGTAAAAACGTCCACCTGTCGGGTGGTGTCGGCATTGGCGGCGTACTGGAACCGCTGCAGGCCGGTCCGACCATTATCGAAGATAACTGCTTTATCGGTGCCCGCTCTGAAGTCGTGGAAGGCGTTGTTGTGGAAGAAGGCTCGGTCATCTCCATGGGCGTTTATATCGGTCAGAGCACCAAGATTTTCAACCGCATGACCGGTGAAATCACCTATGGCCGCATTCCTGCCGGTTCGGTTGTGGTTTCCGGTAACCTGCCTTCCAAAGACGGCAGCTACAGCCTTTACTGTGCGGTTATCGTCAAACAGGTAGATGAGAAAACCCGCGGTAAAGTGGGCATTAACGAACTACTGCGCGATATTTAATAAAACCACATCCGCAGATTTCGCCGATATACGTAGATTATTGACAAACTAATCTCTGAAAATCGGCATTATCTGCGGATAACTATTTTCTCGTCTCCATTCAAAACCATGGTGAGACAGGAGTTTCAAGCTAGGCATGATTTTATACGGCATCAAAAACTGCGATACGGTGAAAAAAGCCCGTCGCTGGCTGGACGACAACGGTGTTGAATACCGTTTCCACGACTTTCGTCAGGATGGGCTGGAAAAAAGCACTGTCGAAGGCTGGTTGCAGTCTGTCGGCTGGGAAACCCTGTTGAACAAACGCGGCACCACCTGGCGCAAGCTGGATGATCCACGTAAAGATAAGCTGGATCAGGCCATAGCTGTGGACCTGATGCTGGCCAATCCGACCCTGATTAAAAGGCCTGTTGTTGAAACAGACAAGGGCTGTCTGGTTGGCTTCAAAGAAGCCGACTATGCTGAGCAACTCGGGAAATAATATGTCTGATACCCTCGCATTGACTCAGGAACTAATTCGCCGTGACAGCGTGACACCGGAAGATAAAGGCTGTCAGATTCTGTTGTCCGACCGCCTTGCGCCGCTGGGTTTCAAAGCCGAGCATATGGTTTTCGAGGATGTCGAAAACCTGTGGTTGCGCCGGGGCAATAAAGGTCCGATCATTGCCTTTGCCGGTCACACCGATGTCGTCCCTACCGGGCCGCTGGATAAATGGACGCACCCGCCTTTCGAAGCCAACATCGTCGACGGCATGCTTTACGGTCGTGGCGCGGCTGATATGAAAGGCAGTATTGCCGCCATGGTCACGGCCTGCGAGCGTTTTGTCAGCAAACACCCTGAACATGAAGGCAGCATTGCATTTCTGATTACCAGCGATGAAGAAGGTCCGGCGGTCAATGGCACCGTTAAGGTCATCGACACTTTGCAAAGCCGCGGTGAAAAAATTGACTGGTGTCTGGTGGGTGAACCCTCCAGTACCGATAAAGTCGGCGATATTGTCAAAAACGGTCGCCGGGGTTCTCTGAACGGTCGACTCACTGTTAAGGGAAAACAGGGTCATATCGCCTATCCACATCTGGCTCGGAATCCGATTCATCTGTTGGCACCGGCACTAACCGAGTTATGTGCCATTGAGTGGGACCAGGGCAATGCCGACTTCCCACCAACCAGTTTCCAGGTATCCAACCTGAACTCGGGCACCGGCGCGACCAATGTCATTCCCGGCACAACCGAGATGATCTTTAATTTCCGCTATTCGACCGAAGTAACACACGATGAACTGCAACAACGGGTCGAAGCAGTGCTGGATAAACACCAGCTTGATTACGAACTGAAGTGGGAACTGTCGGGCAAACCATTCCGGACTGCCAGTGGTGAACTGCTGGAAGCAGTTCAGACTGCTGTCAAGACAGTCACTGGCTATGAAACCACCCTATCCACTTCTGGCGGGACTTCCGATGGCCGCTTTATCGCGCCTACCGGCACCCAGGTCATCGAACTGGGTCCGCTTAACGCCACGATTCACCAGATTGATGAATGCGTGTCTGTGTCCGATCTTGACACCCTGTCAGAAATTTATGAGACTCTGCTGTCTCGTTTACTCCTGAAATAGACTGAATCGTGTCCAACCGGCATATCAATCGACATGTTTTACTGGCACTCGCAGCCATCGTGCTGCTGTTGCAGTCGTTTGCCGTCTGGCATGATGCTGAGCATGCTTTCCACACTGCTGAGGCGCAGTGCGAGCGTTTAAATGCGATCAATCACCTGCCAGCCGCAGATATTTCTCCTGAGCTGGCACTGGCTATTCAGACAGAAGCGATCGTCTTTGAATCGTCTGTCTACCGGTTTAATCTCCCGGCGTCTACCCGCCAGCAACACGCCATCCGCGCGCCACCTGTTTTTTCCTGACACAGAAAATCATTTTTTAAGATTCTGATTACCTGCTTTATGCAAGGTAATCACTCCTGTCTGTGATGATATATCATTAGAAGTCATGCCCTGCCCTTTGGGAACGAGGTTTAGGCGAATATCAGATTAATCAGACAGGAATATGTAACGAGGAAAAAACATGTTCCGAAAAAAACAGTCTGCACTGCTGATCAGTGCTGTCATTGCCAGCCTGCCTGTCAGCTTTGTCGCGGCGGCAGAAAACCAAACCGAACAAGCGGTCGAAATTCCCAGCCTGACCGTCACAGCAGATCCCCTGGGTGCTCGTAGTCCGGACGAATTGATCTTTCCCGTCAGTGTGTTGGCCGATGAAGAGCTGGATAAACAACGCGCCGGCACCCTGGGTGAAACCCTGGATGGTCTGCCTGGCGTGGCCAACTCCGACTTTGGTCCCGGCGTAGGTCGTCCTGTGGTTCGTGGCCTGCAAGGTTCGCGGGTACAGGTACTGGAAGACGGCCTGAAAACAGCCGACGTATCCGGTGAGGGTGGTGACCACACCGTCGCCATCGATCCCGGTCGTGCCGAACAAATCGAAGTGTTCCGTGGCCCGGCTACCCTGCTTTACGGCAGTGGCGCTGCCGGTGGTGTCATCAATGTGAAAAGCGGTCGTTTCAGCCCAGAATTTGGAGACGCCCCGAGAGTGCATGGTCAACTCGGTTATGGCTACAACGGTGATGAACGCCAGGGCAATATCGGCCTGGAACTACCGGTCACTGATAATTTCGTATTGCGGACAGACTATGGTCTGCGTCGCAGCCATGATTTTGATATCGACGGCTACCAGCAAATCGGCCAGACCGAAGGCGATAAAGACACACTGCAAAACAGCGATGCGGCCAGCGACAGCTTCTCGGTCACGGGCCTGTTCAAAGGCGACTGGGGGTATGCCGGTCTTGGTTACAGCCGCTGGCGTACCGATTATGGCATTCCTGAAGTCTTCCTTGGTGAAGGTGAGGAAGAGCAGGAACGAATCCGTGCAGACTTCGACCGGGTCGATTTTCGTAGTGAACTCAATGATCCGCTGCCCGGCTTTCGAACAGCCCGGCTGAAGCTGTCACATACCAATTTCAATCAGCAGGAGGTGGGTTACGCCTTTCATGATGGAGAAATTGAAGAGAGTGAAGTTGAACTCGAGTTTGAAAATGATGAAACCGATGCTCGCCTGGAGCTGGTGCATAATCCAATTGGGCTGTGGCAAGGCGTGGTCGGCCTGCAGGTCAATGATCGTGATTTTGCAGCTGCTGGCGAAGGACATGGCCATGGGGAACATGAGGAAGAAGAGCACGGTGGCGAAGGCTTCTATGTGCGTGATAATGAAACCCGTTCATTCGGGTTGTTCATACTGGAAGAACGCCTGACGGATTTCGGTCGTTTGGAGTTTGCAGCCCGTGTTGACCATGTCCGGTCTAACCCGTCCACACTGGCTGAAGAGCGCCATATTGAATTGCCTGGCGGTGGTGAATTGCATCAGGAAGCGGATCTGGGAGATCGCAACTTTACCCCGTTCAGCCTCTCAGCAGGCTCGATTATCGATCTGGATGACAAACATCATCTTCGACTTGCTATCACCCGTTCTGAACGCGCGCCCTCTCCCGAGCAGCTTTATGCTTTCGGCAACCATGCGGCATCGGGCACGGTAGAGATCGGCGATGCAGGCCTGGATGAGGAAACCTACACCAACCTCGAAATCGGGCTGGATCGTCATGCAGGTCCTTTCCGCTTCGATAGCACCCTGTTCTATAACTACGTTCAGGACTTTATCTACCTGGCCTCGCGTGATGACGGTACCGGCAACCCCATTTTGATTGAGGGCGATACGCTGGTATTTAATCAGCAGGATGATGCCCGTTTCTATGGGGCAGAATTCACCGCCGCCTGGGATGTGATTGAGGGTACAGTACCGCTAACGCTGCGCCTGTCCGGTGATTATGTTCGAGCCAAACTGGATAATGGTGACAACGTGCCACGAATCAGTCCGGGCAGACTGGGCTTCGGTGTCGATACGGCCTATCAGGACTGGTCTCTGAGCGTCGATTATCGTCACGTGTTCAGACAGAGCGAAAGTGCTGATCTGGAATCTGATACCGAGGGCTACGATCTACTGTCATTTAATGCCAGCTGGGCACCTGACAGCCTGAAAGGCGCGGAGATCTTTGTGCAGGGTCGTAACCTGCTCAATGAAGATGGACGCCGTCATCAGAGCTTCCTCAAAGACGAAGCACCGATTATCGGCCGTACTGTGATGACCGGTATCCGCTTCGACTTTGGCGGCTAATCAAGCTCAGTGAAGTGCAGCCGCCAAAGGGCGGCTGCACTCATTGTTCTCACAAAAGCACTCTGAATTTGCTAGATTAGTGGCTGATTAAGTTTGAGGAGCGAGCGATGGCAGACAGTCAACAAAACAGTCAGAACACGGCCAAGGTGGTTTACCTGCTGTTTCTGGTGAATATCTTCATCCAGTTTCTGGGTATTATCGGCGTCATTATTGCCTACGTACATAAAAGCGATGCACCGGCCTGGCTGCAGAGCCATTACCAGTTTCAAATCCGGACCTTCTGGATTGGCTTGCTCTACCTGTTTATCGGCGTCATTCTCGCCACAGTCGCCATCGGTTATTTCATCCTGCTGTTCTGGGTTATCTGGGTGATTGTCCGCTGTGTCAAAGGCATGAAATATCTGGATCAGAATCAGCCTCATCCCAATCCGACCAGTTGGCTGTTTTCCTGAATTAAAGATCAAGACCGCGCCATGGCGCGGTTTTTTTATTCGCGATGGAAAGCCATCGGGCCGTTGGCTTCCTGTGTGGGCATCAGTTCCAGTGTGGTGACGTTCACATGCTGTGGAGTATTGACCAGCCACCAGACGGTGTCAGCGACATCCTGGGCACGAAGCGCTATCGTACCCTGATACACCTTGTCAGCACGGCTTTTATCATCCTTGAAGCGCACCATGGAGAATTCGGTTTCGGCATTACCCGGCTCGATATTGCTGACCCTGACATTGGTACCCAGCAGGTCAGCCCTGACAGCCAGAGAAAACTGTTTTACAAACGCCTTGGTGCCACAATAAACATTGCCACCGGGATAAGGCCAGTTGCCTGCCACCGAGCCGATATTGATGATATAGCCGGTTTTGCGCTCGACCATGGCAGGTAAGACTGTGCGGGTGCAGTAAAGCAAGCCCTTGATATTGGTATCGACCATTTGTTCCCAATCATCTAGACGGGTTTCATGGGCGGCTTCCAGCCCCAGTGCCAGGCCGGCATTGTTAACCAGCACATCAATCTTATTGAAGGCATCAGGTAAGTTGGCAAAAGCCTGTTCCACCGCCTGCCGGTCGCTGATATCGAAGCAGCTGGTGTGCACCTTGTCCACGCCGCCCAATGCCTGTTGCAGCTCGTCAAGCCGCTGTTGCCGGCGACCGGTAATAATCAGTCGCCAGCCTTGCTGGGCAAATAAACGGGCACAGGCCTCACCGAAACCGGAAGTGGCACCGGTGATCATCACGACAGGGGTGGCATTCATAGTCTGTCCTTTTATTGATGATAAGGAAGTTGATGCGACTCAGTGACAACAGCTGCCTTCAAAAAGCTCAGGCACCTTCCGAGAAAACAATGGTTCTGCGGCCACTGATAATAATGCGGTGCTCAATATGGGCTTTCACTGCCCGCGCCAGCACCAGGCGCTCAATATCCTTGCCAATCATGACCAGATCTTCCGGGCTGTTATCGTGCATGACTCGCTCGACATCCTGTTCGATGATGGGGCCTTCATCCAGCTCTGCGGTAGCATAATGCGCCGTGGCGCCAATCAGTTTAACACCACGTTCATAAGCCTGATGATAAGGCCTGGCCCCCTGGAATGCCGGCAGAAAACCGTGATGAATATTAATCACGCGGCCGGCAAATTCACGGACAAAATCTTCCGACAGGATCTGCATGTAGCGCGCCATCACCACCAGATCAATCTCGTACTCTTCAAGTAAACGCTTGATGGCTTCTTCCTGCTGCGGTTTGGTGTCTTTGGTGATTGGCAGATGATAGAAAGGTTTGTCGAACTGTTTTGCCATATATTCGAGATCATCATGATTACCGATGATCAGCGGAATATCGCATTTCAGTTCGCCTTCCAGCTCACGCAACAACAGGTCGTAGCCACAGTGTGAGGCGCGGGTGACCATCAGTGCCACGCGATAGGGTTTTGCGCTGTAACGTACTGACCAGGTCAGATTCATCCCCCGGGCAAAACCATCAAACTCGGTTTCGAGTTGCTCGGTCGGCATCTGACCCTCGTCCTCAAGCCGAATCCGCATAAAATACTGGCCGTTTTCGACATCGGTATATTGCTGGCAGTGCAGGATATTAAATTGACGCTCTGCAAAAAAGCCGGTGATACCGGCGACCAGTCCCTTGCGGTCTGGGCATTGAACCAGGAAAACAATCGCGCTCATTTCAGTCTTTCCATAAAGGCGGCCGGGCCGCGCAGCTAAATGCCAAATCCTACCTGATTATTCATACTCGTTGTACTTATCAGCCCGCCCTTTGACTCTCTCTTTAGGATATTTAGCTGCATTTTTGGCCATCTTGTTTTTCACCACCTGATTTAGATCTATATCCAAGTCATGACAGAGGTAGCTCAAGTAAACCGCCACGTCAGCAATTTCATCCTCCAGTTGCTCACGTTTATCAGAGGCCAGCATGGCGCTAACTTCAACCTTGTTACGCCACTGGAACCACTCCAGCAGTTCCGCCGCTTCGATAGAGAGCGAGATCGCAATATCTTTGGGGTTATGAAACTGCTCCCAGTCTCGTTCTTTACGAAACTGAATCAGTTGTTCCAATAAGCCTTTTTCAATCATCGTTCAAAAAATCCTCAACAATCTGTTTGAACTGTTGCGGTCGTTCGGCATGCACCCAGTGCCCGGCTTTTTCAATTGCCTGGAACTGCGCCTTCGGAAATTGCTGCCTGATCAGCGCCCGGTCCTCATCGGTCACATACTCAGACAATGAGCCATAGACAAACAAGCTGTTAGCACTAACGGTAGCATTCTCACATACCGGTGCCATCAACTGCTGGTAATTGGCTTTCAGCGCCGGCAGGTTAATGCGCCAGTAAAGCCCTTCATCCCCCGATTGCAGGTTCATCAAAAGAAACTGACGCACGCTTTTGTCTGTGACTTTGTAAGCTAGAGCTGCATCGACTGCTGAACGCGAGTCCAGCTTTTTCAGATCCAGTGCCAGCATCGCGTCCATCAGCGGCGTGTGTTCGCTGAAATAACGCCGCGGTGAGATATCGACCACCACCAGTTTCTCTACCCAGGCGGGTTGCTCGGCCGCAAACTGCATCGCGACCTTGCCTCCCAGCGAGTGGCCCAGCACGTGCACTTTATGCAAGCCCAGATCACCGCATAACTGTTCGATATCAGCTGCCATGCTGGCGAAATCCTGCGTATCGCTATGTGGTGATCGCCCGTGGTTTCTTAAATCGACACTGATCACACGATAAAACCGCGAAAAATATTTAGCCATACTGCGCCAGTTATCGGCTGAACCGAACAGGCCGTGGATGATGATTAAGGGATGGCCTTCACCACTGTCTTGATAGTGCAATTTCATGGCTTGCTGCTTGAACGATATAATGTTGGATTCATTAACGGGAGTATAACGTGGAAGACGAAACCATTCTGGTGATGCTGGTTAAGCAATACGCTGACAAGTATGGCATTACCTTCAGCTCAAAATATCTGGATGATCCTGACAAGAAGCAGAAACTCATCACGCTGATTCAGGAAGCTGTTGCCGGCAAACGCGGCCCAGTAACCGACGCTGATCTGGAATCATAAAAAAAGCCACCGTCAGGTGGCTTTTTTGATTCAGTCATCCAGCTCTTCAAACACCAGGCAGGCGTTGGTCCCGCCAAAGCCGAAACTGTTCGACATGACCGTGCTGAGACCCGCGTTATCAACGCGCTCACGCAGAATCGGCATGCCCTCAGCTTCCGGATCCAGGGTTTCAATATTGGCTGAAGCCGCAAGAAAATCATTGTCCAGCATCAACAGGCTGTAGATGGCTTCCTGTACGCCGGCTGCGCCGAGTGAGTGACCGGACAAAGATTTGGTTGAACCCACATGTGGAATGGCATCACCAAAGGTGCGTTTAATCGCGCCCAGTTCGGCCAGGTCACCTACCGGTGTCGAGGTACCGTGGGCATTGATGTATTGAACCTTGCCGCGCGCTGTAGACATCGCCAGTTGCATGCAACGTTCTGCGCCTTCACCAGAGGGTGCAACCATGTCATATCCATCCGAGGTGGCACCGTAACCGGTCAATTCAGCGTAGATTTTAGCGCCACGGGCTTTGGCATGTTCATACTCTTCCAGCACGATCACACCACCACCGCCGGCGATGACAAAACCGTCACGGTCCGCATCGTAAGCCCGCGAGGCTTTATCCGGCGTGTCATTGTATTTAGTCGACAAGGCACCCATCGCATCGAACAATGAACTCATTGACCAGTGTTCCTCTTCACCACCACCGGCGAAGACGATGTCCTGCTTGCCCATCTGAATCTGTTCCATCGCTGTGCCGATACAGTGTGCACTGGTGGCACAGGCAGAAGACATGGAATAGTTAATACCCTTTATTTTGAATGGCGTCGCCAGGCAGGCCGAGGTAGTGCTGCCCATCACCTGGGTCACACGATAAGGACCAATGCGTTTCAGGCCTTTTTCACGCAGGATATCAGCCGCTTCCACCTGGTTGGATGAAGAAGCACCGCCTGAGCCCATAATGAGGCCGGTGCGGATATTGGAAACCTGTTCTTCTTTCAGTCCGGCATCGTCAATCGCCTGCTGCATGGCAATATAGCTGTAGGCAGCAGCATCGCCCATAAAGCGCAGGGTTTTACGATCGATATATTCTTTGAAGTCGATATCAATAGTACCGGCAACATGGCTGCGAAAGCCCATGTCGGCATAGTCCTGTTTAAATCGGATACCGGAGCGACCCTGGCGCAGGGATTCAGTGACTGTCGCCGCATCCAGCCCCAGACAGGATGTAATACCGAGTCCTGTAACAACTACACGTCTCATCATTAAATCCTAAAAATCATCAGTGGAGGTAAACAGACCTACACGCAGGTCTTTGGCCACATAGATCTCACGACCGTCGACCGACACTGTGCCATCAGCAATAGCCAGCACCAGTTTACGTGCGATCACCCGCTTAAGATCAATCCGGTAGGTGACCTTTTTAGCTGTAGGCAAAACCTGACCAGTGAATTTTACTTCGCCGGAGCCCAGGGCACGGCCTCGGCCGGGATTGCCATCCCAGGCCAGGAAGAAACCGACCAGTTGCCACATCGCATCAAGACCGAGACAGCCGGGCATCACCGGATCACCGGGGAAGTGACAGGCAAAGAACCACAGGTCAGGATGAATATCCAGTTCAGCAATGATTTCACCCTTGCCATATGCCCCACCGGTATTGGAGATATGAGTAATGCGATCCATCATCAACATATTTGGAATCGGTAACTGGGCATTGCCGGGACCGAACATCTGCCCGTGTCCGCACTGCAATAATTCTTCGTAGGTAAATGATGATTGCTTACTCATGAACTCTCTTAAATAACCCGCCAATAGGGCATCGTATGATAGCACGAACGTTTCCAAACCAGAAAAAAACTGGCTCTCACGTCACTAAAAAAAAGCCACGACAAAAAGTCGTGGCTCTCATTATTGAGAAAAGTCGCCGGTGTTACTGATTGGCAGCGATGGTCGTCGCCGCTTCCGGCAGTTCTACATTGAGGCCTTGCAGCAACATCCCCATGCTGTTGAGAATGCGGTACATCGCATAGAGCTCATCGTATTTGGTATTGACCAGTGCAGTACGCGCTCTGAACACCTCGTTTTCAGAATCCAGCAGGTCAAGCAGGGTACGCTGCCCCAGACTAAACTGTTGCTGATAGGCATCACGCGCTTTTTCACTTGACTGAACGTGTTGTTCACGCGCCGGCATTTGTGCATTCAGTGTCTGCCAGGCATTCCATGACAAACGCACACTCTCTTCAACCTGACGGTGCGTGTTGTTGCGGATTTCAGCTGCCTGATTGATCAGAAACGCTGTTTCTTCACGACGGGCGCTGTCACGGCCACCATTGTAGAGGTTGTAGCGCAGACGCAGCATGGCAGTAATATCTTTGTCTTTGCCTTCCTGTCCATCTATATCGTGATCCGCACGGGTACCAAGTTCGAAATGCAGATCAGGATAAAATGGCGCTTTCGCTGTGGCGTGCTGAGCTTGAGCTGACTCTACATCGTAGTTTGCAAGACGCAGTGTGGGATGATTTTCGATTGCTGTAGCAATCGCTTCATCAACACTGGCCGGGAGCATACTAATCGGAGAGTCCGGCAGCGAAAGCGATGATGGCGGCATACCGACAACACGGATATAGGCTGTTTCTGCGTCTCTCAAATTCGCTTGTTCAGATTTGAGATTGGCTTCTGCCAGTGCCAGACGACCCAGGCTCTGTTCCATATCGGCTTTTCTGCCAACACCACGTTCAGCGCGAAGCATGATTTGATCATGTGTGCGCTGGTGAGCTTCGAGATTGGTCTGAGCAAGCTCAACCAGTTTCTGCTGTCTCAGAACGTTATGGTAAGCAAGCACTGCATCCAATGCGGTATTTTCCGCTGCACTGTAGACACCGAAAGCACGCGAATTGGTTCTGGCTTCCTGCCGGTCAACTTCATTCGGTGTTTCAAAGCCGTCAAACAGCATTTGTCTGAGGTTAAGACTGGCCTCATCACGATTGAGATGAACTTCGCCCCGACCCGAAGCCCGGGTGCTGGGGTTGTCAGTCATTTCCCAACCGGTGCCGACTGCAAGGTCAAGCGTTGGATAGTAACCGGCTTTTGCCTGGTCAATTTCTTTGGAAACTGCCTGTCGTTCATGGGTGGCCGCGAGAACATCAGGGTTGGTCTTTACCGTGGCATCCACTGCTTCCTGCAGGGTGTCGGCGTTAGCAATGCCAACCGAGATACAGAGGGGGATGACGATAGCTAATGGTTTCATAATGCTAATCCTATCTATAGATGCGATGCTTTCGGCGGCCCCTCAGGCATCACAAAATAAAACGTCCAAAATTGTTTTAAGTTGTACTCATAAGCAACTTTATTACAACACAAGCAGTGCCGCAACAGGATCCTTAACGCAGATCCCGAAATAAAATAGCCAGCGATAGACGATCAGGCAAATTCATTTTCTGGAATATCGCCGTTAAGTGGGCTTTTACAGTGCGCTCGGTAATATTCATCTGCCTCGCGATCATCTTGTTGGTGGCGCCGTGACTCACCAGATTGGCTACCTCATTTTCCTTCGGAGACAGCGTTTCCAGTGCCTGACGCTGCGCGTCACTTATTTTCGGTTTGTGCGTCAGTTCGTCGATAAGCCCTGAAATGACATGTCGCTCAACCCACACTTCACCATTAAGAATCAGCTGCATCGCCTCATGCAGTTTTTTCAGAGGCAGATCTTCGTCGTAATACCCCCGGGCGCCCTGCTTGAGTGCAGCTATCTGTGTAGCCATAGGCCGAGACGGCCCGATTATCAGTACACGACTGTGTTTGAAGTGTTGTGTCAGTGCCGACAGCTGCTGATTATGTTCGCCTTCAAATAAGGATTGATGACAAAGGATAATCGGTGGCGCGTCATCATCGGCGGTGCAGAGCAAGGCATCAAGATCATCAAACTCATTGATTTCGTAATCTTCCGGCAAGGCTTGCTTGATTAAATCCAGCCGGCCTTTTTCGGGTATCACTACAAACAGGCGGGTCTCTGTCATGGTTGTATCATTCATTGTGATGATTCCGTCCATCAACGCTCCCGGAGCGCTTCATTTTTGGCCTTCAGAATCGGTTTAAGCAAATAATCCAAGACTGTTTTCTTGCCAGTAAGAATATCCACTGTCACGGTCATGCCGGGAATGATTTCCAGTGGTCCCTTGTTGCTATCAATATAGTTCTTTTCTGTACGCAGATAAATCAGGTAGAAACTTTCGTCTTCTTCATTAGTAATGGTATCGGCACTGATTCGCTCTAACGTAGCCGGCAATCCACCATAAATAGAGAAGTCATAGGCGGTGAACTTAATCATCGCATTTTGCCCCGGACGCAGGAAGGCAATATCCGAAGGCCGGATATGCGCCTCAATCAACAGGCTGTCATCGACCGGCACAATCTCAACTATATCCTCGCCCGGCTGAATAACCCCGCCCACGGTGTTGATCATCAGGCGATTGATTTTGCCTTTGACCGGTGCCCTCACCTGGGTCCTGCTCACCCTGTCTTCGGCGGAGGTAATCGTAGTCTGACTCCTGCCGAGTTCAGCCTGCACCTCACTCAACTGCGAGGCGGCTTCGGACTGGAAACG
>JABURN010000114.1 GCA_014762585.1 Methylophaga sp. | reverse complement strand
AGAACTCGCTGCAGCAAAGAAGCGAGAATTATACAGCTCCCGGCCCGGCTGTCAACCGAAAAGTTTGAGTCATTTTGAATCAGTTATTTCGGTCTGGAATTCAGTTTTGATTCGCCTTGCAAACAAAGCTCATCAACTGAGGCTGCGCATCTTACGTCAGTGCCCGAGGCATTGCAACAGCTAATTTTCACTGTTGTCATCATTCTGTCATTTTGTTCCTGATAAAAGACAATATCAAGAGTCACTTAGCACTTTTTTCTGCATCCAAAATAAATTAAGCAGCGCCTTAATTAAGAGCTAGCTGTGAGCCTGGTCACGGATACTCAGTTGACTATGCTGAATGATGGAATGGCTTCAGGAGAAAACCAAGCAAGGGGAGGCATTTGTCGGAGGGACGAATTTTCATGGAGACAGAAATGAAAAAGGGCTATGCTTGAAACAAGCATAACCCTTTTGAATTCTTGGTGGGCCGTCTGCGACTCGAACGCAGGACCAACGGATTAAAAGTCCGGTGCTCTACCAACTGAGCTAACGGCCCCGAAGAAGCGCAAAATGATACCTTATTTGAGATAAATGACAACCCCTAATTCCATATTTTTTTATATTTATTGAGGTGGCATACATGGCCGTCATTACTAAACCTGATCAACCCACTTTTTCCACTGCTCTGAACAACGCCGAGTTGCTGCGTGAAACCGGCAATGATCATCATCATATCGGTCATGCCCTGCTTTATTTAGAAGAACGCTGCCGAATGCTGGAGTCGATTGCCCATGCTGCTGAGGAATATATCCGATTCGGAGAGGATGCGCAGTTACACACCAAACTGGTGAAAGCGCTTGAGGCTTTTGAAAACTACGAACTGGAAGCCGAAACTGATGAAGCCCCCAGCTTTGGTCTTGATCAGGGCTGATAGCGTGTGGGGTCTTTGATTCCCGCCTGTTCAAAGCCCTGCTTACGAAAGCGGCAGGAATCACATTCACCGCAAGCACGGCCGGTCTCATCAGCCTCATAACAGGAAACAGTCAGGCTGTAATCAACGCCGAGTTCAATACCGCGCTTGATAATGTCCTGCTTGCTTAAGTCAATTAAAGGGGTGGCGATCTTGAGCGGGTGGCCTTCCACCCCGGACTTGGTAGCAAGATTAGCCATTTTCTCAAATGCAGCGATATAGTCTGGACGACAATCCGGATAGCCGGAATAGTCCACCGCATTGACCCCTACAAAAATGGCCTCGGCCTCCAAAACTTCTGCCCAGCCCAGGGCAATCGACATGAACACGGTATTTCGCGCCGGGACATAGGTAACCGGAATCCCTTCCTGGTGTTCATGAGGGACCGCAATACTGGTATCTGTCAGGGCGGAACCACCGATCGCGGTCAGGTCGATATTAATCACCTTATGGGAAACAGCACCAAGCTGCTCGGATAATAAAGACGAAGCGAACAACTCAGCACGGTGGCGCTGACCATAATCAAAGCTGATGGTATAGCACTCGTAGCCTTCTGACCTGGCAACCGCGAGTACGGTTGCGGAATCAAGACCACCAGACAGAAGTACGACAGCACGCTTCATCGGCCCTTCTCATCTCCCCATAGGTATTTGTGAAGCTGCAATTGCATTCTGACTGGCAGATTATCTTCTACAATCCAATCGGCAAGATCAGCGGGCTTGAGTTCGCCATGTATCGGCGAGAACAGAACTTCACAGCGTTCATCGAGCTGATACTCATCCAGCTTCGTGCGTGCCCAGTCATAATCCTGACGGTTGCAAATAACGAACTTCAGTTGATCCTGCTGGCGCAGCAATTCGATATTACTGTACCGGTTTTTGCTTTCTTCGCCGGACCCCGGCGTTTTCAGGTCCATGACTTTCACAACGCGAGGATCGACTTTACTGACATCCATCGCACCACTGGTTTCCAGTGAGACTTCCACGCCCAGATCACAAATGGCTGAGAGCAATGGAATGCAGTTAGGCTGGGCCAGTGGCTCCCCCCCGGTGACGCACACATAACGCGGATTATAACTGGCAACCTGCTTGACGATGTCGGCGATGTCCATCTTTTCGCCACCGTAAAAAGCATACTCGGTATCACAGTAACCGCAGCGCAACGGACAACCGGTCAATCTGACAAAAACAGTGGGCAAGCCCACGGTTCTGGACTCGCCCTGTAAAGAATAAAAGATTTCTGTAATGCGGCACTGGGCCATAACAAATTCCGGCTCAGTGATTATTGAGTTTGATTAATACGATCCAGTCTGACCTGCGCCAGCTTGGCAGCTGAGCTGTCAGAATGTTGTTGAATGACCTGATTCAGCGTAGCCACAGCACGCTGGGTATCACCCATTTCATGCTCGCTGAAACCACGCTTGAGCAGCGCATCCGCCACTTTGGTACTGGATGGATACTGCTCAATCACGATCTGGAATAAAGCAGCTGCATCAGCAAACTCACGCAACACGTATTTGGCTTCACCCTGCCAGTAATAGGCATTAGGCAAATAAATGCTGCCCGGATATTGTTCGGGGAAAGCCTGCAGTGCAGTAATCGCCTCTTGATACTGACCACTGCGAAGCGATTGAAGCGCTGCCTGATAGGCGGCCTCACCATTTTCTACTGCCGCCGGGGCGGAGTCGCTGGAGGCACTCTCAGCAGACTGATCTGTGGCAGGCGTGTTGCCTTCAGACGACATGGACGAATCAGGGTTTAAGTTCGTCGGCGTCTCCGCTTGTGCGGGCGGTGTCGCCTGAGCTTGCTGAGTCAGTCTTTCATCCAGGTCGATATACATTTCACGCTGACGCTTCTGCATCTGCTCGATTTCATGGCGCAGCGTTTCATTTTCGCCATTGAGACGCTTTACTTCGTTCTGTAATTGATCCACACGCGTAATGAGGTTCATCAATCCCTGACCCTGGATGATGCGCTCCAGGCGCTCAACACGCTGCTGTAGCGGTTCTGCGTCCTCTGCCCAGCTGATGCCGGGCAGAGTCGCAGCCAGAATCACGGCACTGATAATCGTTTTCTTGCCGTTAAACTGCATTTTTTATCGACCTATGTATTTAAGTTCAACACGACGGTTTTGTGACCAGGCGTAGTCGCTGCTGCCTTCTTCGGCAGGACGTTCTTCACCAAAGCTGGTGACCTGGAACTGGTCAATGCTGGCCCCCTGCAGCATCAGAATCTGACGCACTGACAGTGCACGACGTTCGCCCAGAGCCAGGTTATATTCACGCGAACCACGTTCGTCAGTATGACCTTCCAGACGTACTGTGAGATTCGGGTTCTTGGCCAGATAAGCACCGTGCGCACGCAGGGTTTCCTGATCTTCGCTGCGAACCACGTCACTGTCGTAGTCAAAGTAGACAACGCGGTTAGATAACGGGCTGCTAGGATCATTCAGTTCATTACCGGCATATCCATCTTCGCCGACCACGACTCTGGCTTCAGCCCCCATGTCTTCACCATCAGCACCCTGGCCATCGACACCGGCTGTATCAGCACCACGTTCTTCGACCGCTACATCACCACCGTTCATACCTTTATCAGGTGAAGAACTACACGCTGCCAGGAAAAACAGAGGCAGTAATAAAGCAAATAATTTAAAAAACTTCATTGAAAATCTCCTATCGGATTAACGTCTAAAAGGCGACCATGCTGGTTCACGTACCGCGCTACCTGATTCTCCCAGGCGCTGTTTGATTCGGCCATCAACGGACACAGCCGCTAATACACCTCTGCCTTTTTGCTCGGTAGCATACAAGATCATGCGGCCGTTAGGCGCAAAGCTCGGGGATTCATCTGCAGTGGTGTCGGTCAACACCTGCACTGCACCTGTCTGCAAATCCTGAATGGCAATATGGAATTTGCCATTGACTGCATGGACCATGGCCATGGTCTTGCCGTCCGGGGAAATGTCTGCAGACGCATTATAACCGCCTTCAAAGGTGACCCGCTCGGCGCGACCGCCATCAGCATCGACCCGATAGATCTGCGGACGTCCACCGCGATCAGAAGTAAACAGGATTTCACGGCCATTTGGCATCCACACGGCCTCGGTATCAATCGCACCGGAGTTATGTGTCACCCGCGATAGGTTACCGGATGCCAGTTCCAGTATGTAAATTTCAGGGTTGCCATTTTTCGACAGGGTGAGGGCCAGCCTTTTGCCATCCGGCGACCAGGCTGGGGCACTGTTCAAGCCTCGGAATGAAGCAACCGAGTTACGGCGACCACTGCTCAGTTCCTGCACATAGACTTCGGCTTTGGCGTTTTCAAAGGTGACATAAGCCAGACGCTCACCATCCGGAGCCCAATTCGGCGACATGATCGGCTGAGTCGATTGCAATACAGTGCGAGGGTTTCCACCATCAGCATCTGAAACCTGCAGCGCATAACGTTTGCTGCCATCGGCGTTTTTCATTTCGGTGACAAAGGCGAGGCGGGTTGAGAAAACGCCCTTCTCACCGGTCAGGGTTTCATAGACGATATCGGCAATCTGGTGCGCCAGACTACGTAAACCTGAGGCCGGCACATTGTAGCGCTTACCGACCAGTTGCTCGGCTTTATAGACATCGAACAGCTGGAACTGGACCTGATAGTTTTCGCCATCCTGACTGCTGACTTTACCAATCAGCAGACCTTCAGAGCGCAGCAGACGCCAGTCCTGAAAGTTGACCTGTTCGCCTTGATGCGGCTGGGAGATCAGGTCACGTTTCTCCAGCGGGGCGAAACGGCCACTACTGGCCAGATCGTTGCTGATGATATCGGAAATATCCTCGGGCGGCGCATAACCCTCAACACCAAAAGGTACGATTGCAATCGGCAAGGCGGCCTCTGAGCCGCCAGTGATTTCAATTTTCAAAACGGCATTGGCCTGTAATGGCAATACCATTGCTAAAAATAGCAAAAGATAACGCAAGACAGTCGGTGCCATTATGTTTTCCTCTTATTCAGGTTTAAATTCAAACTCAATACCTTCACTGATAATCTTCTGCGTGGCATCAGGATCAGAGGGCATTGGCATCGGAGCGGCTTTGTAAACAGCATTCTCAGCAGAGCGGTCAAAAACAGGATCACCGCTGGATTTAATAACTTTGACACTCTTCACGTCACCACCCGGAATGAGTTTTACTTCCAGTGTCACTGTCATGCCTGATCTGGCGTTGATTGGTTTTGACCAGTAACGCTTAACCCGGCTCTGTATCTGCTGAGCGTAGATGTTGAGTACACCCGCCACTCTTTTTCGGTTCATCTCTTCCGCTTCAGCTGCCAATTGATCCTGCAACAATTGCTCACGAAGCTTGGCTTCCTCAGCGGCCTTACGTTTTGCCTCTTCTTCCGCTTTGCGTTTTGCTTCAGCTTCTGCGCGTTTACGTTCTTCTTCAGCGCGACGCTTGGCTTCTTCTTCCGCTTTGCGTTTTTCTTCTTCCAGTCGCTTGCGCTCTGCTTCGGCTTTGCGCTTTTCTTCCTCGATACGCTGGCGTTCAGCTTCGGCTTTGCGTTTTTCTTCTTCGATGCGCTGGCGCTCAGCTGCGGCTTTGCGTTTTTCTTCTTCAATTCGCTGACGCTCGGCTTCAGCCTTTTGCTTTTCCTGCTCTATACGCTGGCGCTCCTGCTCAGCCTGACGTTTCTGTTCTTCTATGCGTTTACGTTCCGCTTCAGCTTCCTGACGGCGCTGTTCCTCCAACTGGCGCTGCTTTTCGGCTTCCAGTCTTTTCTGTTCTTCCTGCTCGCGCTGCTTTGCCAGCTCTTTAATGCGTTCCTGCTCGGCCTGAGCTTCTTTTTCGCGCTGTTGTTTATCCAGTTCAGCACGTTCCTGCATATCCAGGTATTCCCGCTCCTGGCGTGCTAATTCTTCCTGGGTTTTCTCCAGTTGTTCTTCCAGCTTCTGCTGGCGTTCCTGTTCCGCTTCGCGCTCTTTCTGCTCACGCTGTTCCAGCTTCGCCATTTCCTGCTCTATCAGGTTCTCATCCAGTACGGTGGCCTGCACAATTTCCACATTGGGATTGGATGCAAGCTCCGGTGTACTGGTGGACTCCAGCCCTACCACCAGCAGAACCACCAGGATCAGATGCAGCAACAGCGAATAACTGCCTGCCAGAAAATTTTCAACGAAAGCCTTTTTCATTGTTATATCTTATTCGTTGTTCGCCACCGGCTCGGGCTGCTGAGTTATCAGCCCCACACTGGGCGCACCCGCTTCCTGTAACAATGCCATGGCTGACACTACATAGCCATAACTGGCTTCAGTATCGCCTCGCACCATGACCGGTGTCTGTGGATTACGTCTCAGTACAGCAGCGGTTTTCGTCATCAATTCGCGAGCAGCTATCGGTTCATCCTGACGATCACCAATGGCGACATAAAAGTTACCTTCCGCATCAACAGACACCACCAGAGGTTCGGTGTTCTCATCAGGCATTTCTACAGCCTCAGCTTCCGCTTGCGGCAGGTTGACCTTGACCCCCTGGGTCAGCATTGGCGCTGTCACCATAAAGATGATTAAGAGGACGAGCATGACGTCGATATAAGGCACGACGTTGATCTCGCCCATCGGCTTGCGACGTTGTCGTATCGATTTATGCACAGCCATGACTTAATCCTGTTGACGCTGCAGGATGGAAGAAAATTCCTCAAGGAAGGTGTCGTAACGGTTAATCAGCCTCTCTACTTCGTGCGAATAACGGTTATAGGCAATGACCGCCGGGATCGCGGCAAACAGACCCATCGCGGTCGCAATCAGCGCTTCAGCGATACCGGGTGCCACCATCGCCAGCGTGGCATGCTGCACATTACCCAGCGCACGGAATGAGTTCATAATCCCCCAGACGGTACCGAACAGACCGATGTAAGGACTGGTTGAGCCAGCCGTGGCGAGAAATGGTAAAGAGGTTTCCAGTTGATCGATCTCCCGCGCCAGCGAAATCCGCATCACCCGTTGAGATCCTTCCAGCACGGCATTGCTGCCATTGGTGGATTTCTTCAGTCGCACGAACTCCTTGAAACCAACTTCGAAGATGCCTTCCATACCGCGGCTGGCATGTGGACGGGATGAAATATCTTCATACAGGCGATTCAACTCATTCCCGGACCAGAACTTGTCTTCAAAGGCATCTGCATCCCGTTTTGCCTGTTCAAGTTCGCTGCGTTTGCGAAAGATCAGCAGCCAGGAGTAAAACGAGATCAAAAGCAACGCTAGCATCACCAGCTTAACCAGCAGACTGGCTTCAGAAATCAGCGCAATAATGGATAGATCAGCAGACACTATGCATCTCCGTCAAAATGAAGGATGGTATGGATTTAGGGCGAAAAGACTCTGCGTCGAGGCACGCAATTCTGACTGACGCCTCACACAACAGTTCCTCGCCACGATAGATGTTTTGTTCAAACTGCATACTAGCACCGGATGCTTTTAGTAAACGTGATTTGATCAACAATGCATCATTAAAACGCGCCGGCCTTCGGTAGCTTATCTGCATCGAGTGCACAGCAAACAACAGATGATGCTCATTCCTGAGCAGGTCCTGTTCAAACCCTAATGCACGCAGCCATTCTGTGCGTGCCCGCTCCATGAAGTTTAAATATTGCGAATGATACACGACTCCGCCGCTGTCGGTATCTTCGTAATAAACCCGTACAGGCCAGTCGAATTCACCCATCAATTCCCGTCCAGCGTTAAATCCGGTGTGTTCAGTCCAAGGTGCAGCCAGGCGCGTTTAGTGGCAACGCGGCCACGCGGTGTCCGCATGATGAAACCTTCCTGGATCAAATAAGGCTCTAACACGTCCTCAATGGTGCCTCTTTCCTCACCGATGGCGGCGGCAAGATTATCGATGCCGACCGGACCGCCCTCAAATTTCTCAATGATGGCAAGCAGCAATTTGCGATCCAGCATATCGAATCCGTAGTTGTCGACGTCCAGCAGATCCAGTGCCTGACGAGCGACTTCCGCGGTGACTTCACCGTTGAATTTCACTTCGGCGTAATCACGCACACGTCTGAGCAGGCGGTTGGCAATACGTGGGGTGCCGCGGGAACGGCGGGCAATTTCACCGGCACCGCTCTGCTCCAGTTTCACATTGAGAATACCGGCACTGCGCTGGACGATGGTGCTGAGATCCTGCGGTGAGTAGAATTCCAGCCGCTGCACGATACCAAAGCGATCACGTAACGGTGAGGTCAGCGACCCCGCCCGGGTTGTCGCGCCCACCAGCGTAAAGGGTTCCAAATCGAGCTTGATCGAGCGTGCAGCAGGGCCTTCGCCAATCATGATGTCGATTTGATAATCCTCCATCGCCGGATACAGTACTTCTTCTACCACCGGACTCAAACGATGGATCTCATCCACAAACAGCACATCGTTGGGCTCAAGATTGGTCAGCAGTGCCGCCAGATCGCCGGGCCGCTCGAGCACCGGGCCTGAGGTTTGTTTGAGATTGACCCCCATCTCATTAGCAATGATATTCGCCAGTGTGGTTTTCCCCAGCCCGGGCGGTCCGAAAATCAGGGTGTGATCGAGGGCTTCTTTACGTTTCCTGGCAGCAGACACAAACAGTTCCATCTGCTCACGCACGACCGGCTGACCGATATAGTCATCCAGACTGACCGGGCGAATCGCACGATCAATGCGCTCTTCGTCGTTAGTGGCCTGCGGCGTAATAAAACGTTCTTCCATCAGTGTCTCTGCAATGCCTGACGAATGATTTGTTCGGTGCTCATGCCGTCGCTGTCAAAACTGCGCAGCATTTTATCCGCCTCGGCGGATTTATAACCTAGTGCCATCAGGGCTTCCACGGCTTCGTTACGGGCACCACCTGCCGGCGCAGCCTGAGCACTATCCGGCGCAAAATTCTGCAGTCCCATCGCTGAGCTGACTTCCTTGAGCCGGTCGCGCATTTCCACAATCAGTCTTTCCGCTGTTTTTTTACCAACGCCGGGCAGGCGGGTCAGGCTGGCAGTATCGCCGTCCTGCACACTGCGGGCAAAGGTATCGACATCACTGCCGGAAAGAATGGTTAAGGCCAGTTTGGCGCCGACGCCGTTGACTTTAAGCAGGCTGCGGAACAGCAGACGTTCCCGCTCGGAAGCAAAGCCGTATAACAGCTGCGCATCCTCACGCACGACCATATGGGTAAACAGGGTGACTTCGTCGTTAACCGCCGGCAGATTGAAGAAAGTCGACATCGGCGCCGAGAGTTCATAACCCACCCCCTGGACATCCAGAACCAGTTCAGGTGGCTGCTTCTCGATAATAATGCCCCGCAAACGTCCAATCATCGACTATATCGTCCTCCACGACGGCTTGTGCGCATGCCTTCCGGCAGTTTGCGCTGACTGCTGCCAACAGATGCGTGGTGGGCATGTGTCAAAGCACAGGCCAGCGCATCGGCGGCATCTTCTTCCGGTACTTCCGGCAGGTTCAGGATCACAGACATCATATACTGGACCTGATCTTTTTTCGCGTGGCCATTACCAACCACGGCTTTTTTAATCTGAGTGGCGCTGTATTCGGAGACGCTCAGCTCACGGCTGACGGCAGCACAGATGGCGGCCCCTCGCGCCTGCCCCAGCTTCAGTGCCGAATCGGCGTTTTTATGCAGAAAGACCTTTTCCACCGCCATCATCTGTGGCTGATAACGATCTATCAGATCAATCAGCCCTTCAAAGATCTGCTTCAGCCGGTCGGCAAATTCACCATCACCGACTTTGAGACGACCGTTGATGACATGCTTAATTTTCTTGCCTTCCAGCTCGATAATGCCAAAGCCGGTTTTGCGTGATCCCGGATCAATACCAAGAATACGGGTCATCAGGCCGGCGTCAGCTGTCGAGCTGCGCCATCACCTCGTCGGAGAAATCGGCATTGGAATACACTTCCTGCACATCATCCAGCTCTTCGAAAGCTTCAATCAGGCCAATCGCTTTCCTGGCATCTTCCACTTCCAGGCTGACGGTGTTATCCGGGTGCATGGTGACCTGCGATGACTCAACGCTGATTCCAGCCGCATCCAGCGCGTCTTTCACTGTGGAATAGTCTTCCGGGCTGGTGAAAACATCAATCGTGCCGTCATCGTTATTAACGATATCTTCAGCGCCGGCTTCCAGCACGACTTCCATAATGTAATCTTCTTCAGTGCCGGTTGGCAGCGTGATAATACCTTTCTGATTAAACATGAAGGCAACGCAACCATCGGTACCCATATTGCCGCCGCGTTTACTGAATACATTACGTACTGCTGCAACCGTCCGGTTTTTGTTATCCGTCATGCAGTCAACCATGATGGCAATGCCGTTAGGTCCATAGCCCTCGTAGCGGATTTCCTCATAGCTGACGCCTTCCAGCTCACCGGCACCGCGTTTGGCGGCGCGTTCAATCACGTCCTTGGTCATATTGCTGCCCAGCGCTTTATCGATCGCTGCCCGCAGACGTGGGTTGGTGGCGGGGTCGCTGCCGCCCATCCGGGCTGCGACGGTGATCTCGCGAATCAGCTTGGTGAACAGCTTGCCACGTTTGGCATCCTGTGCGCCTTTACGATGCTGAATATTTGCCCACTTACTATGACCTGCCATTGTGCTTGATACCTCTTGATTTTCGGCGGCCGGCGGCGTCAGCCGACCGCTTTTGAACTTTAATACTTAGACCAGCGTGTTCCAGTTCTGGTAAACCTCACTGCGACCCAGGACCTGATCGAAATACATGGATTGCAGTTTCTCGGTGATGGGGCCACGGGTGCCGCTGCCGATAGGACGGTTATCCAGTTCACGAATCGGTGTGACTTCTGCTGCAGTACCGGTGAAGAATGCTTCATCAGCGATGTAAACTTCATCACGGGTGATGCGTTTTTCAACCACTGTGAGGCCGATATCACGTGCCAGGGTAATGACGGTGTCACGGGTAATGCCTTCCAAAGCGGAAGTCAGCTCCGGGGTATAAAGCACACCGTCACGAACCATAAAGAAGTTTTCACCACTGCCCTCGCAGACAAAGCCCTGCGCATCAAGCAGCAGCGCCTCATCATAACCGCAACTGACCGCCTCCTGCAGCGCCATCATCGAGTTCATGTAGTTGCCGTTGGCCTTGGCTTTACACATGGTGATGTTGACATGGTGACGGGTAAACGATGACGTTTTGATACGAATACCCTTGGTCATGTTTTCTTCACCCAGGTAAGCGCCCCAGCTCCAGGCTGCGACCATGGTGTGAACGTTCAGATTGTCTGCACGAATACCCATGCCTTCCGAACCGTAGAAACACATTGGTCGGATATAGGCTGACTCCAGCTTGTTCTCACGCACCACAGTGCGTTGCGCCTCGTTGATGGTGTCTTTATCGAACTGAATTTTCATGCCCAGGATTTTGGCGCTGCGGAACAGGCGATCAGTGTGTTCCTGCAAACGGAAAATAGCAGTTCCCTTGTCGGCTTTATAGGCACGGACACCCTCAAACACGCCCATGCCGTAGTGCAGGGTGTGAGTGAGCACGTGGACTTTCGCTTCCCGCCACGGCACCAGTTCGCCGTCCAGCCAGATAACGCCGTCACGATCCGCCATTGTTGCTGCTACCATAATCCTAAATTCCAAGTCTGTCTGTTAATCGGAGCTGGTCAGCTTGCGCCCAACCAGCGTTGCCAAATAGTGGCTACCTGCTCTGGATAATCGCCTACCCGCGCTTTATCTATCAGCGCCGGTCTTTCCTGCAATACACAGTGATTCGCCTCACTGCGATAGAAACGATAGGCTTCAGCGAGCATGTCGCCTTCTGCCTGCGCCAGTCTGCCCGTGGCCACCAGCGCTTCCAAAATCCTAATATTATCTGTGTAAACCAGTAGTTCAGGCAAGTTTGCTGACCAGGCCAGTACGGCATATTGCACCATAAACTCGATATCGGTGATAGCACCGATACCCTGTTTCAGATCAAATAGTTGGCTGTCGGTCTTATCCAGTTGGCCGCGCATCTTGCTGCGCATCTCGCGAACTTTGTCTGCCAGTGCGGTTTCATCGCGTGACTGAGCCAGCACCTGCTCGCGAATCTGCCAGACTTTCGCTGCCAGCGCCTCGTCTCCGCCCACACAGCGGGCGCGGACCAGCGCCTGGTGTTCCCAGGTCCAGGCTTCTTCCCGCTGGTAATCAGCAAAACCGCTTAGAGGACTGACCAAAAGGCCCGATGCACCACTGGGCCGCAGCCGCATATCGACCTCATAAAGAATGCCGCCCGGAGTGATGGTGGTCAGCAGGTGAATCATGCGCTGAGCCAGCCGGGTATAAAACACCATCGGTTCGACCGGTTTGTCTCCGTCCGTCGTACCCTCCTGACTGTCATCAAAGATGAACACCAGATCCAGATCCGAGCCATAACCCAGTTCCAGGCCGCCGAGCTTGCCGTAGGCCAGAATGGTAAAACCACAACTGGCGGGGTCGTCGGTTTTGGCCGCCGGAGGATAGCCATGGCGTTTCACCAGGTGCGACCAGGCCAGTTGCAGCACCTTTTCCAGCTGGATTTCGGCCAGCTCAGACAGTTGGTCCCCTACCCGCATCAAAGGCAGCACTTCGGTCACATCGGCCGCCGCCACATGCAGCGTGGCTATCTGACGAAATTCGCGCAGGCGATTCATCATCTGTTCCAGATCATCTTCATCCACTGAAGCCAGAAACAGTTCCAGCTGCTTTTTCAACTCATCGCGCGCCGGCACCTCATAAAGCGATCGTGGATCCAGCAATTCATCAAGCAGTACCGGGTAACGCGCCAGCTGGTGACTGATAAGCGGACTTGCCGCACACAGTTTAACCAGCTGCGACAGGGCCAGCGGGTTTTCCACCAGCAATGACATGTAGGCACTGCGGCGCATTATCGATTCCAGCAGCGGCATCAGCCTGGGCAGGGTTTCATCCGGCTGCTCCGTGCTGGCCGCCGCCTGGACCAGTAGCGGCAGTAATTTTTCCAGTCGCTGACGGCCGGTTTGCCCGAGGTTTCGGCAGATGTGCAGATCCAGCAGTTTATCCACGACTTCCAGACAGGCTTCAGGCTCTTGATAACCACACTGGGTCAGGTATTGCAGTTTTTCCTCTTCACCGGCATTGAGTAATGAGATGTTATTGGTGGCCGCTTCGTCTTCCGCCTGTGGCGCTGCCAGCAACTGATTGAAATGATCATGCACCTGCTGACGGTGCTGCCAGAGCCGTTCGTAAAATGCCGCCCAGTTGTCAAAGCCCATGCTGCTGGCAAGACGTCGTCTGGCATCAGTTTCTTTGGGTAAAACATGGGTTTGCTGATCGGCCCAGGCCTGTATCCGGTGCTCGGTACGACGCAGAAAATCATAGGCCTGTTTCAATTCATTGACCGCATAATCTGACAGTACGTTTCGCTCAGCCAGACAATCCAGAA
>JABURN010000242.1 GCA_014762585.1 Methylophaga sp. | reverse complement strand
GGATTAAACAGCTCAGTGAAAAAGATATGCCAGTGTTTTCCGGCACCGTGGCTGAAGTGAGTGCCGTCGTAAACAGCGATGACACTTCTGCTTCCGATGTGGCACATGTGGTGTTACGTGATGCCTCGCTCACCGGTCGGGTCCTCAAAGCGGTAAACAGTTTCCACTTCAATCCAACCAGTCAACCAATAAATACTGTTTCAAGGGCGGTAATGGTGATGGGTTTCGATCAGGTCAGGGTACTGACCCTGTCTATGGTACTTGTGGATAATCTCAGTCGTGGCAAGCAGCGCCAGAAACTGATTGACGAAATGGCCAGTGCTTTTCACGCCGCAACACAGGCGCAGGAATTTGCACGCATCAACAAGGTGGGTGATCCGGAAGATTTGTTTGTCGCGACCTTGCTGTCCCGCTTGGGCAAAATGGCTTTCTGGGCATTTGCCGATGAGCAGGCTGAACAACTGCTTGAAAAAATCGAGGAAGGTGTGCCTGAACCTCAAGCAGAGCGGGATATACTCGGCTTCGAGTTCAGAGAATTAACCAAGGCGCTAAGTCAGGAATGGCACTTGGGTGAAGTCGTCAACGAGTACCTGCAAGGCCGAATTGATAAAAATAGAGCCGCCTGCATCAATGCCGGTCTGTCACTGGCTGATGCTGCCAGGCACGGCTGGGACAGTGAAGATGCTGAGAGTGTGATTGTCGAACTCGCGAATCAATTTGATCTGGACGCAGATGAATTGACGGACTCGGTACTCAAAAATGCGATTAAAGCCCGAGAAGTGACAGAGCTTTATGGCAGCAAAGCTGCGAGTGAGTTTATCCCGGTGCCTGAAACAATGCCTGCTGACTCGACTGAGGGAGCAGAGACTGTAACAGAAGAACCGCTAGCCGTCGCAGCGCCGGAAATAATCTATCCTCAGCCTGATATCCATTATCAGATGACAGTTATGCAGGAAATTTCAGCCACGGTTCAGGAGCGTCCCAGTATCGGCATCATTCTGGAAATGGTACTGGAGGGCATCTACCGCGGAGTAGGAACCGACAGGGCGATGTTTGCGATACTTAACCCGGAGCGTACGCATCTCAACTGCAAATATCTGCTCGGCGATGACGCGGAAAAGTTACGCAGCCAGTTGCATATTGATGTCAGACGGGATGAAAACGTGTTTCATCAAATCATCAAAGCACAGAAACCGCGTTTGTTACCGGGTGATCCCAAGCAGTTTGGCGGAACACTTTCCAGGGAAACCCTGAGTCTGCTGGGTAAACCTCCTTACATGGTGATGCCTGCGATTGTGAAGAATAAAGTGATTGGTGTTTTTATGGCTGACAGAAACGCCAGTGGACGTCCTTTGACTGAAACGGATTTCCTGGCATTCCAGCAGTTCTGTCAGCAGGCGAATATGGGCTTAACCATTTTGGCCATGCAAGGGTAGTTTTATCCCGACCGACTAGCTATAATGTCGGACTTCTTCAGACGGACTACACCGTCTGATAACCAGATTTTGCGAGAGTGGCGGAATTGGTAGACGCGCTGGATTTAGGTTCCAGTGGGGTAACCTGTGAGAGTTCGAGTCTCTCCTCTCGTACCAAATAACAATGAGGCAGATGGTGTCTTTCCATTCATGCCTTCACCCCATGTTTGAGGTAGATAATGCAAGTTACTGTAGAAAATGTGAGCGAACTCGGTCGCCGAATGACGGTGACGGTCGAAGATGCCAATATCGAAAAAGCAGTACAGGAGCGTCTCAAGTCAATCCGACCTAATGTCAAGATGGCTGGTTTCCGCCCTGGTAAAGTGCCCATGAATATGGTGGCACGTACACATGGTCCTGCTGCCAGACGCGATGTCATCGACTCACTGGTACAGGAAAGCATGCGTGAAGCTTTCACTCAGGAAGGCATCAATCCGGCAGGCCCGCCTCACATCGACAGCATGGATGAAGAAGGCGAGAAATTCATCTACACCCTGAATTATGAAGTCTTCCCGGAAGTCGCTGATATCAAGCTCGACGATATCACACTGGAAAAAACAGTGGCTGAAGTGACTGATGAAGACGTCGATAAAATGATCGAAACGCTGCGTGAACAACGCATGAGCTGGGACCCTCTGAAACGCGGTGCCAAAGAGGGTGATGGTGTTACCATCGATTTCGTCGGTACCATCGATGGTGAAGAATTCCAGGGTGGTAAAGGTAAAGACGTTCTGATTGAACTGGGTGAAGGCAGAATGTTGCCGGAGTTCGAAGAACAACTGATTGGTAAAAAAGCCGATCAGGAAGTCGAAGTCACTCTGACTTTCCCTGAAGATTACCGTGCAGAACAGCTGCAGGGCAAAACTGCCAAGTTTGATGTCACCGTCAAACAGGTAGCCAAGAAAAAGCTGCCCAAGCTGGATAAAGAATTTGCTGCTATGTGTGGTGTGGAAGAGGGCATTGCTGCTCTGAAGAAAGAAGTTCGCGCCAACATGGAACGTGAACTCACTTCAGCACTGAAAACGCTGAATAAGCGCCGCGCCATGGACATGCTGGCCGAGAAGAATGAGCTGGCTTTGCCTGAAGCACCGGTTGAACGTGAAGCCCAGTATCTGGCTGAGCAGGCTAAAAACAATCTGCGCAATCAGGGCGTGAATGTTGAAGGCATTCCATTTGATCTGGAAAACTTCAAGCCCAATGCTGAAAATCGCGTTAAGCTCAGCCTGTTGATTGGCAAGATTATTTCTGACAATGAAATCAAGCCGGACGAAGATCGCGTCAAGCAGTCTATTGATAATATTGCTGCCAGCTACGAAGATCCGGAAGAGGTCGTCAACTACTATATGAACAACCAGGAAAGACTGTCTGAGATCCAGATGACTGTGGTGGAAGACATGGTTGTTGAATGGATTTTCGACCATGTTAAAGTAGAAGAGAGTACATCAACATTCTCAGACGTCGTTAACGCTGTATCCAACTAATTGACGACGCTGTTCAGGAATGCAGCCCGTGCTCATCTTTGTGGGCACGGGCTTATTTTTTATTAGGATCCGGAAAATAGGACGGTTATGACAAACAAATTCTCTAACGAAGAATTCCCAGGTATTCAAAACGCACTGGTTCCCATTGTTGTCGAACAGACAGCACGGGGTGAACGTTCTTATGATATCTATTCACGCCTGCTGAAAGAGCGCGTGATTTTCCTGGTAGGACCGGTCGAAGATCAGATGGCGAATCTGGTCGTTGCCCAGTTACTGTTCCTGGAATCTGAAAATCCGGACAAAGATATTCATCTGTATATCAATTCACCAGGCGGTGCGGTTACTGCCGGTATGGCTATCTATGACACCATGCAGTTCATCAAGCCGAATGTGAGCACACTCTGTATTGGTCAGGCAGCCAGCATGGGGGCCGTGCTGCTGGCCGGTGGTGCCGAAGGCAAACGCTATTGTCTGCCTAACTCCCGGATTATGGTGCATCAACCACTGGGCGGCTTCCAGGGCCAGGCATCTGATATCGACATTCATGCCAAGGAAATCCTCAGTATCCGCGAGCGTTTGAATGGAATTTTGGCTCACCACACTGGTCAAGATATTGAGACCATCCGTCGTGATACAGATCGTGACAACTTCATGAATGGCGATAAAGCCGTTGAATATGGTTTAATTGATTCTGTACTGACTAATCGTCCTGCAGAAACGGCTTAAACAGTCGATAATGATTATAGAATTGATGAGTAAGGTAGTGAGGCTATGAGCGACGACAAGAACAACGACGACAAATTACTCTACTGCTCTTTTTGCGGTAAAAGTCAGCATGAAGTTAAAAAACTGATTGCTGGTCCGTCAGTGTTTGTTTGTGATGAGTGCGTCGATCTCTGCAATGACATCATTCGCGAAGAGATGCAGGAAATGTCTGCTGACGAAGCAGAAACCAAACTGCCGACGCCACGTGAGATCAATACAGCACTCGACAACTACGTTATCGGCCAGGAAAAAGCCAAGCGCTATCTGTCGGTGGCTGTCTACAACCACTACAAACGACTGCGTAGTGGCCATAAAGACGATGACGTCGAGTTGTCAAAAAGTAATATCCTGCTGATTGGCCCCACCGGTAGTGGTAAAACACTGCTTGCGGAAACACTGGCGCGTCAGCTGAATGTGCCGTTTACCATGGCCGACGCGACCACACTGACTGAAGCTGGCTATGTGGGCGAAGATGTTGAAAACATCATTCAGAAGCTTCTGCAAAAATGCGACTATGATGTTGATAAAGCCGAAACCGGTATTGTCTACATCGATGAAATCGACAAGATTTCCCGTAAGTCCGACAACCCCTCTATCACACGCGATGTCAGCGGTGAGGGTGTGCAGCAGGCCCTGTTGAAACTGATCGAAGGTACCATTGCGTCAGTGCCACCGCAGGGTGGACGTAAACACCCGCAACAGGAGTTCCTGCAGGTCGATACCAGCAAGATTCTGTTTATCTGCGGTGGCGCTTTTGCCGGCCTGGACAAAGTGATTCGTAACCGCACCCACAAAGGCGGTATCGGCTTTTCGGCTGAAGTTAAAAGCCTCGATGATCAGCGTCCCTTGAGTGAAGCGCTGCGCTCGGTGGAGCCGGAAGACCTGATTCAATACGGTCTGATCCCTGAGTTTGTTGGCCGTTTGCCTGTCGTGGCGACGCTGGATGAACTGGATGAAGATGCATTGATTCAGATCCTGACCGAACCGAAGAATGCGCTGACCAAACAATACAGCAGGCTGTTTGAGATGGAAGGTGCGGAGCTTGAGTTCCGTGATGATGCTCTGAGAGCCATTGCCCGTAAGGCAATGGAGCGTAAAACCGGTGCCCGTGGTTTGCGTTCTATCATTGAGAACGTATTGCTGGACACTATGTTTGAGCTGCCATCACTCGATAACGTCTCGAAGGTCGTTATTGATGAAAGTGTGATTGCCGGTGAAAACGCTCCGATTCTGATGTACGAAGATCAGAGTGCGGATATGGCGTCCGGCGACAAATAAGCCACTTTAACAATCTGCAGCAACAACATCACAACCGATCTGTTGCTTATTCATCCTTCCTGATGACATCTATTTTGTCCATCGGGAAGGATGAACCTACCTTTGTATTTCATCCGATATCAATTGCTTTCAGTTGAAGATAAGCTATAACCATCACTCGTAACGGCTGCAGTAGCGTGGTAGTAGATCATTGTTCGCTGTTGTTTGCATCTTACAAATGGGCTGAGATTATTTGAGTATTTAATTATCTCAATGCTTGATATCGAGATGACTGTCCCCATATTGAAACCATGTTTGATTTGAGTGCCGCGGGCGCTCGTAAGAGGTTCCCTAATGGAAAATGAAGTAAAAACCACCACCAACGACAATGGTCTGAAGCTTGTACCTGTTCTGCCGCTGCGGGATGTCGTTGTCTATCCTTATATGGTGATTCCGTTATTTGTCGGCCGCGACAAATCCATCAAAGCGCTGGAAGTGGCCACCGACGAAAACAAACAGGTCTTGCTGCTCGCTCAGAAAGATTCTTCTGAAGACGCGCCGGAGTCAGACGGTCTCTATGAAACGGGAACACTCGCCAACATTCTTCAGTTACTGAAACTACCTGATGGCACCGTTAAGGTGTTGGTCGAAGGCACCCAGCGTGCCAAAGTCGCTTATTTCAGTAACAAAACTGAATACATGGAAGCAGAAGTCGCGGCTTTCCCAGATGACGTCGCTGATGATCGAGAATCCGATGTATTAATGCGGACCTTGATGGGACAGTTTGAACAGTACGTCAAACTCAATAAGAAGATCCCGCCCGAAGTCATCGCCTCGCTGTCCAGCATCGATGAAGTCTCACGCATGGCTGACACCGTTGCAGCGCACATGAGCCTCAAGCTTGAGGACAAACAGAACCTGCTGGAAATGAGCGATGTTAAAGCGCGTGTAGAGAGGCTGATGGCCTTTCTCGAGGGCGAGATTGACATTCAGCAAATTGAAAAACGCATCCGCAATCGCGTCAAGAAACAAATGGAGAAAAGCCAGCGCGAATATTATCTGAACGAACAACTGAAAGCGGTTCAGAAAGAGCTGGGCGAAATTGATGAAACTGCGAATGAAGCAGACGAGTTGGAAGCGCGTATCGAAAAAGCCGGTATGCCTGCGGAAGCCCGCGAAAAAGCTGACTCAGAACTGAAAAAACTGCGCATGATGTCGCCTATGTCAGCAGAAGCGACAGTGGTTCGGAATTATATCGAGTCCTTGCTGGAAGTGCCGTGGAAAAAACGTTCACGCGTGACGCTGGACCTGGACCGTGCTGAGAAAGTGCTGGAAGAAGACCATTATGGTCTGGAGAAGGTTAAAGAGCGCATTCTCGAATACCTTGCTGTGCAGAAACGTGTCAAAAAACTCAAAGGCCCGATTCTTTGTCTGGTGGGCCCTCCAGGTGTAGGTAAAACTTCGATTGCGCAATCGATTGCCCGTGCCACCAACCGAAAATACACCCGTATGGCCTTGGGTGGTGTGCGTGATGAAGCCGAGATTCGTGGTCACCGTCGTACTTATATCGGTTCAATGCCGGGTAAAGTCATACAGAATATCTGCAAAACGGAAGTAAAAAACCCGTTGTTCCTGCTCGATGAAATCGACAAAATGGCACAGGATTTCCGGGGCGATCCAGCCTCTGCCTTGCTGGAAGTACTGGATCCGGAGCAGAATTCGACCTTTGCTGATCACTATCTTGAGGTCGAGTATGACTTATCCGATGTGATGTTTGTCTGCACAGCGAATACCTTGAACATTCCGGATGCACTGCGCGACCGGATGGAAATCATCCGTCTTGCCGGTTATACCGAAGATGAGAAGCTGAATATCGCAGTAAAATATCTGTTACCTAAAGCGATTAAACAGAATGGTCTGAAAAAGGACGAGGTGGAAATCACTGAAGAGGCGATTCTGGAAATCATTCGCCGCTACACCCGCGAAGCCGGTGTACGTAGCCTGGAACGCGAAATCTCCAAGATTTGCCGCAAACTCGTCAAGCAGATCCTGCAGGAGAAGAGCAAAGAGAAACTGGTGGTCACAGCCAAGAATATTGAAGATTATCTTGGTGTTTACCACTACCAGTATGGTGTTGCTGAAGACAATGATCGCATTGGTCAGGTCACTGGTCTGGCTTGGACGGAAGTTGGTGGTGAGCTGCTGACCATTGAATCCGCGGTAATGCCGGGTAAAGGCAAATCAGCCTATACCGGTAAGCTGGGTGATGTGATGCAGGAATCGATTCAGGCGGCGACCACTGTTGTGCGTTCACGCTCAACCGAATGGGGCATAAGCGAAGACTTCCTGCAAACCCATGATCTGCACATCCACGTTCCGGAAGGTGCGACCCCGAAAGACGGTCCGAGTGCCGGTATTGGCATGTGCACTGCACTGGTTTCAGCGATTACCGGTATTCCGGTTAAGTCCAACGTGGCGATGACCGGTGAGATTACGTTACGTGGAGAAGTGCTGGCGATTGGTGGACTTAAGGAAAAACTGCTGGCTGCACACCGCGGTGGTATCAACACCGTACTGATTCCGCAGGACAACGTTAAGGATCTCAAGGAAATCCCGGATAACGTCAAGCAGGGTCTCGAAATCCTGCCAGTGCGCTGGATTAACGAGGTACTGGAAGTAGCGCTGCAGCATATGCCGCACGGTACTGAGAGTAGTGGTGAGGCCGAAGGCGTCATTCCCAGTGAAAAATCCAGTTATCATGAGGTAAACTCTCCTCAGAAACGACACTGATAACACCGGGAGCAGGTAATGACACTGATTCAGCAACAACGCTTATTGGGCGCGGTACTACTGGTTTGCCTGATTGGTGTCATTGCCTGGTTTTTACTGGACACGGTGGAGCAGAATCAACCTGCCCAGCCGCAGGAAGAGCCGATTGCCTTTGACTCAGTAATAGAGCCGATACCGGAAGACGTGGAAGTGGTCGAACCAAGTGAAGAAACATTGGTTGATCCCGAAGGGCTGTCTCAAGCTGAAACAGACACTAAACCCCAGCAGCCTGCTGCACTTGAACCGTCAAGTCCTGTGTCGAAAGCGCCTGAAACGCCGAGTGCTCCTGAACCTGCACCCACACCAGAAAAGGCCACAGCATCTGTTCCCCAACCAGAACCGGAGCCAAAGCCTCAACCTAAACCGGTATCAGAACCGCAAACAGCTGAGAATAAATCCGCTACCGCTGCGCCATCATCGGCACAGCCCCAGTGGGTGCTGCAGCTGGCCAGTTTCTCTGTTCGTGAAAATGCTGATGCCTTATCTAATCAACTCAAGCAAATGGGTTATGACCCGATGATTGAGACAATATCCAGCGCCGGCACACTGATTTACCGCGTCAGACTGCAGCCAGTCACTGACCGGATCAAGTTGCAGCAGACTGCTCAGACCTTGAGCGACAAACTCAAGTTGAATGCCCAAATCCTGCAACATAATCCCTGATTTGTGGTCATAACTATCTCTGCAATATAACTGTAAAAATGGCTGGGTTGTTGCCGGTCAATCTGTTAGAATTCGCACTTTAAAACGCAGGCTATTGCGGAGTTTATATGGTTTGGGTTGATTACCTGATTATCGGGATCATCGCCATCTCGGCCGGTATCAGTATCGTCCGGGGGTTTATGAAAGAGGTGCTCTCGTTAATCAGCTGGATCCTGGCATTCTGGGTCGCCCTGATGTTTCACTCCCATTTCTCAACCCTGTTGGCTAATTATATTTCCACGCCATCCATCAGACTGTTCCTCGCTTTCTTTGTTCTGTTTGCGGTGACACTGATTCTCGGCGCATTGGTTAATCATCTTATCTGTCAGGTCGTTGAAAAAACCGGTCTGACCGGCACGGATCGCTCGCTGGGCGTGGTCTTCGGTTTACTCCGCGGCCTTGCTATTGTGACAATTTTGGTTTTGGGTGCCGGTGCGACACCGATGCCTGCAGATACTTGGTGGCAGAACTCACTGCTTATCGATCACTTTGTGAAACTGGCACTCTGGGTCCGGGAGTTTTTACCGGCAGAGATTGCACAACACATCAACTACAACTAACTCCTGACAGGGCAATTTATGTGCGGAATTATTGGTATTGTTGGTCATTCTGAGGTTAACCAGGCCTTATATGATGGATTGACCGTGTTGCAGCACCGGGGACAGGATGCCGCCGGCATCATGACCTGTGACCAGGAAGGTAAGTTTTTTCTGCGTAAGGATAATGGTCTGGTCAAAGACGTGTTTCATACCCGTCATATGATCCGGCTCAAAGGCAGAATGGGGATTGGCCATATCCGCTATCCCACCGCAGGCTGCTCCAGCTCAGCCGAATCTCAGCCGTTCTATGTGAATTCACCTTTTGGTATTGCACTGGCCCATAACGGCAATCTGACCAACACCAAAATTCTGAAAGAAGAGTTGTTCCAGACCGATCGTCGTCATCTGAATACCGATTCCGACTCTGAAGTGCTGCTCAATGTGCTCGCACACGAACTGCAAAACAGCAGTAAACTCAAACCCCAGCCTGATGATGTATTCAATGCAGTAAAAGAAGTACATCGTCGCTGTCGTGGTGCCTATGCTGCTGTCGCGATGATTTCAGGTGTCGGTGTACTGGCATTCCGAGATCCTTATGGCATTCGCCCGGTTGTCATCGGCAAACGTCAAACAGAGAAGGGCACTGAATACATGGTGGCCTCAGAGAGCGTCGCCGTAGATATTCTCGACTTTGAACTGGTGCGTGACGTCGAACCCGGTGAATGTGTGTTTATCGACACCGAAGGTAACTTCCATTCACAGCAATGTGCGCAGAATCCGGTCAAATCACCCTGCATCTTTGAATATGTTTACTTTGCCCGTCCGGATTCGATGATGGATGGTATTTCCGTTCATAAAAGCCGTATGCGCATGGGCACCAAGCTCGCTGAGAAAATCAAACGTGATTATCCCGAGCATGATATTGACGTGGTAATTCCGATTCCGGATACCAGCCGAAGTGCTGCCTTGCAGCTTTCCTACGATCTGGGTGTGGTCTATCGCGAAGGCTTCATCAAGAACCGTTACATCGGCCGTACCTTCATCATGCCCGGACAGACCATGCGTAAGAAATCTGTGCGCCAGAAGCTGAATGCGATCGACCTCGAATTCCGTGGCAAAAACGTGTTGCTGGTTGATGACTCCATTGTGCGTGGCACCACTTCACAGCAGATTGTGCAGATGGCGCGTGATGCCGGTGCTAAAAAAGTTTATCTGGCTTCTGCCGCACCGCCAGTCCGTTTCCCGAATGTGTACGGTATCGACATGCCTTCCTGCAATGAGTTTGTTGCACATGATCGTAATGTCGAAGAGATCGCCAAAGAGCTTGGTGTTGACTGGCTGATTTATCAGGACTTGCCGGATCTGGTCGCTGCCATCAACAAGAAAAGCAATGTGGAACGTTTTGATACGTCTTGCTTTGACGGTGATTACATTACCGGTGACATCGATGAAAACTATCTGTATTACATCGATGCACTGCGAAATGATGCCAATAAGCAATCGAAAGAAAAGGGCAACGCGGTCATTGAATTGCATAATAACGCTTAATGCGGCATGTAGCTTGCTTTGATGCGTTTTGCTGTTTAGTCACAATTCTTATATAATCCCGTCGATTATGCGCCAGTATTTACCTAAAGAAATTGATCCATTTCGTTTCGCCAACACCGGGCGGGAACTGAATGGCGAAGTAGATCTGGCCGATCTGACGCGTCTGGCAGAGTCATTACGTCATACCGATGGTGTGGTTAAAGTCTGGATGCGGTTTGATATCGATGATACCGGCACCCCCTTTATGGAGGGCCGTTTTGAAACGACCCTGTCATTGACCTGTGAGCGTTGTCTGCAGGAAATGACTTTACCGATGGACATCGACAGCCTGCTGGGTCTGGTTCGTCATGAGAAGTTGGCTGAAAAACTGTCTGATCAATACGAACCCTGGGTGGTTGAAGACTCGGAGCTGACTGATCCAGTATCGGTGGTTGAAGATGAATTGATTCTGGCATTGCCCCTGGTGCCAAAGCATGAGGAAAACTGTTTGCCGGAAGAGGCACTGTTTTCAGGGGATGAAGATAGTGAGGAGGAAGAGGTTAAACCGAATTCTCCGTTTTCAGTGTTGTCATCGCTGAAAACAAAAAAGTGATTTGAATTTAATTAAGGGTTAGGAGTTTTACTAATGGCTGTTCAACAAAACAAAAAGAGTGCTTCACGTCGTGGCATGCGCCGTTCACACGATGCGCTGAAAGGTTCAACGCTGTCTGTCGACGCAACCACTGGTGAACTGCACCGCCGTCACCACGTGTCTGCTGACGGTTACTACCGCGGCCGTAAAGTTGTTGCAGATAAGAGCGAATAAGGCCTGGATAGACATTGAGCCTGACGATATCTATTGATGCGATGGGCGGGGATCACGGACCTGAGGTTGTGATCCCCGCTGCGTTATCAGCGCTGAAAAAACATCCCGAGGTTAATTTTATCCTCGTGGGTGACAAAGACACCCTCACTTACCATCTGCAGCAAAACCATGTGCAGGATGATCCTCGGATGCAAGTGCTTCATGCCTCGCAGAAGGTCGAAATGGACGATCTGCCGTCACAGGCACTTCGTGGTAAAAAAGATTCTTCCATGCGGGTGGCGATTAATCTGGTGAAAGAGGGCAAAGCTGCGGCTTGTGTCAGTGCCGGTAACACTGGCGCACTGATGGCAACAGCACGGTTTGTGCTCAAAACCCTGCCGGGTATTGAGCGTCCAGCTATTGTGTCGGCTTTACCTACCATGACCGGTCACACCTATGTTCTGGATTTGGGGGCGAATGTTGACTCCAGTGCAGCGCATTTGGTGCAGTTTGCGGTGATGGGCTCGGTTCTGGCCGAACTGGTGGATGGCAAACCCAACCCGACTGTCGGTCTGCTCAATATTGGCTCAGAAGAGATTAAAGGCAACGAACGCGTTAAAGAAGCGTCGCGTCTGCTGGAACAAACTGATCTCAACTATCAGGGCTATGTTGAAGGTGATGGCCTCTATCACGGTGAAGTCGATGTGCTTGTCTGTGATGGCTTTGTGGGTAACGTTGCACTGAAAGCCAGTGAGGGCGTGGCGCATATGATTCGTCATTATCTTCGTGAAGCATTCACTCGTAACTGGCTCACCAAACTGGCAGCGATTATTGCCTCGCCGGTGCTGAAACAGTTCCGTCGCGATCTGGATCCGCGTGCTTTTAACGGTGCCAATCTTATCGGTCTGCAGGGCATTGTGATTAAAAGCCACGGCGGGGCCGATGCTTTTGCTTTCTCTAACGCAATTGATATTGCGATTGTCGAAGCCAAAAAAGATGTGCCCAGAAATATCAGCAAGCATCTTGATGTGTTGCTGGAGGGGCAGGTTCTGTGATTTATTCCCGTATCGCCGGCACCGGCAGTTATCTGCCAGAAAAGGTGCTGACCAATCACGATCTGGAAAAGATGGTTGATACCAGTGATCAATGGATCACAGAACGTACCGGTATCAAAAAGCGCCATATCGTGGCAGATGATGAGACGACGACTGATCTGGCCTATCAGGCTGCGCTTAGAGCCATGGATGCAGCCGGTATCACTAAAAACGATATCGATCTCATCATTGTTGCTACCACCACACCCACGCGAATCTTTCCCAGTACAGCATCTTTGTTGCAGGAAAAACTGGGGATCGGTGGCTGTCCTGCTTTTGATATTCAAGCTGTCTGTACCGGTTTTGTGTATGCACTGACGGTCGCAGATAAATTCATCAAGGCAGGTGGCGTGAAAAATGTGCTGGTCATCGGCGCAGAAGCTTTTTCTCGTATCATTGACTGGACAGACCGTAACACCTGCGTACTGTTTGGTGATGGTGCCGGTGCTGTTGTGCTGCAAGCTTCAGAACAGCCTGGCATTCTGTCCACACATATTCATTCTGACGGTAACTTCAACCAACTTTTGCATGTGCCTACTGGTCCTGGCTCGCATGATTTCAATGAAGACACCGCTTATGTCGATATGCAGGGTAACGAAGTTTTCAAAGTCGCAGTGAAGACACTCAGCACCATTGTTGATGAAACGCTGGAAGCCAATAACATGGATAAAAAAGATGTGGACTGGTTGATTCCACATCAGGCCAATATCCGTATCATTGCGGCTACTGCACGTAAGCTGAATATGTCGATGGATCATGTCGTGGTCACGGTGGATGAGCATGGCAACACCTCGGCAGCATCTATCCCGCTGGCACTTGATGTGGCAGTGCGTGATGGCCGAATCAAGCGTGGCGAGACTTTATTATTTGAAGCTTTTGGTGGCGGATTCACCTGGGGCTCAGCACTCATTCAATACTGATCATTCAGAGGGTTTTTGATGAAATCAGCATTCGTTTTCCCCGGTCAGGGTTCTCAGTCAGTTGGTATGCTCTCAGAGTTGGCCGCTGAATACAGCCTGGTCGGTGAGACTTTCCAGCAAGCTTCAGACGCGTTGGGTTATGACCTTTGGAAACTCATCCAGGAAGGTCCGGAAGAAAGCTTAAATCAGACCGATCGTACCCAACCTGCCATGATTCGTTCTCTTATACACATCTGACGCTG
>JABURN010000154.1 GCA_014762585.1 Methylophaga sp. | reverse complement strand
ATTTCAAACAACGCATGGATGCGATGGAAGAGCAATTGGAAACCATGCGACGGTTGATTTCATTGAAAGATGCGGATCTTGCCCGTTTGCAGTCATTGCTTGAGGAAGAGGATCCGGCACTGGCGGCGCAGGCTGAAGCAGTGATTGAATCTGATGAAACAACCAGCCAGCAGGGTACCGCTGCAGATGATATGGCAGGCAGTGTTGACGCCGCCACGGCGACGGATACCGCCCTGGATGACACGGCACAATCTGTTGAAACACCGGTACAAACCGGGACTGCAAACACGGCTGAGCCAGGACAGGCTGGCACTGACAATGACATTATCAGCAGCACAGCTAATGCGCTGAATCTTGATGCCAACGAAGTCAACTCGACCATCAACCAGGTCAAACAATTTGTTAATGACAACAAATTACCGACTGCGCTGGGTCTTCTTCTGGTACTACTACTGTTATGGTTGCTTGCCCGTCGCAGCCGCCGTGAGGTGAGCTGGGATGAAGCGGTCAAAAAAATGGACAAGGGTGGTAAGGAAGAAGCCGCCAGTCCGACGGTTGTCGCCCCTGTGGGCAGTGATGACATCACAGATGCGCCATTGTCCGAGCAGGAGCATGAACAGGAAAAATCGGTGGCCGAACTGGTTGAGCAGGCTGATATGTTTGTAGGTTACGCAGACTATGTTCAGGCACGCAGCTCATTGGATCAGGCCAGAAGCATTGAACCTGACAACACACTGGTTGCCTACAAACTGCTGTTTGTTCTCTACAAACAAAAGCAGACAGATGAGTTTATTGACCTGGCAGAAGAAGTACCATTTGAGTCAGATAGCTACGAGTGGTCAGAAATCAAGCAATGGGGCAGGGAGCTGGCACCGGCGCACAGGCTTTTTGCTGAACAAAAATCTGAACCTGAGGCACAAGAGTACTCAATGGAAACAGCGCCAGAAACAGACGCTGAATCCGATGCAGAGAATCAGCAGGAAGCTGAGTCTGAACCGCAGCCCGCTGAAAGCGATCACCTTGAGTTCAACCTGAATGACTTTGCTGACAGCGAGTCTGAAGCCGAGCCGGAAAAAGAGCCAACCACCGACAAAAAACCAGCTAACGAGCTGGATGATGACTTGCTCTCTTTTGATAGCAATTACAGTTTCGATGAAAAAGTCGAATCAGTTGATACTGATTCTGAGATTGAGCCGCTTGAACTGGATATCACTGAAGAGGACGAGCGCAAAGAAGACAGGCTGTCTTTTGAAGAAGACAACGAACCTTTATCTGTCGAACCAGAATCCATCGAGAGCCCTGAAGAGGAAACTGAGTTCTCTACTAATGGCGAGGATGAGCCTGATCTTGAGTTTGATATCGGTGACCTCGACGAAATCGATGAAGCCGAGACCAAATTGGATCTGGCGGCAGCTTATGTCGATATGGGCGATCCGGAAGGCGCGCGCAGTATACTCAATGAAGTGCTGGTTGAAGGTAACGACGAACAGAAGAATCGGGCTCAGGATTTGCTCAATTCCCTGTCTTAAGCGAGTTTGGATGTGAGGATTGCGCTCGGCGTAGAATATGCCGGTACCCATTTTTGCGGCTGGCAGTATCAGCCCCATGCCCGCACAGTCCAGGGTGAGTTGCAAAAGGCGGTATCTAAAGTCGCCAATCATGAAATAGAAGTGTTCGCCGCAGGCAGAACCGATACCGGTGTCCACGCTTTGAATCAGGTTGTGCATTTTGATACTGACGCTGTGCGTGAGCAGCGTGGCTGGCTCCTTGGAATCAACGCCAATCTTCCCAAGGATGTCGCAGTAACCTGGGTCCGTCCGGTCGAGGATGACTTCAATGCGCGTTTTTCCGCAGTCAAGCGCAGCTATCGTTACCTGATTCTGAACCGCTTAAGCCGATCTGCTGTTCATCATCAGCGTATGTGGTGGCACCATCATCCGATTGATATTGATCGGATGCGCGCTGCAGCGGAGCAACTGGTCGGTCAGCATGATTTCTCTGCCTTCCGCGCCAGTGAGTGCCAGGCCAAAAGTCCGATCAAAACCCTGGATAAAATCGACATCAGCAAGCAGGAGGACTGTATTGCTGTTGATGTCGAGGCTCGCTCGTTTCTGCATCATATGGTACGCAACCTGGTCGGGGTGATGACTGCCATTGGCGATGGCAGCAAGCCGGTCGAATGGGCAGGGGAGGTCTTACGAAGTGCAGACAGAAGTCGTGGCGGCATTACCGCGCCGCCGGATGGTTTGTACCTCGTCGATGTGCGTTATCCGGAACAATATTCGATACCAACAGTGTCGGGTTTTCCGGTGCTCTGGTAAAGTATCTCAACGATTACAAAACGATTTCAGAACGCAATGAGAACCCGTGTCAAAATCTGCGGCATGACCCGTCGCCAAGATGCTGATTTTGCTGCCGAATCCGGTGCGGATGCGATAGGGCTGGTGTTTTATCCACCCAGTCCGCGGGCATTGACCATTGCGCAGGCGCAGGATGTGGTGTCAGGCATTGCACCGTTTGTCTCGGTAGTGGGCTTGTTTGTCGATCCTGACAAAGAACAGGTTTCACAGTGTCTTGACGCACTACCCGTTGATATAATTCAGTTTCATGGCAATGAAAGTCCGGCTTTTTGTGAACAATTTGCCAGGCCCTATATCAAGGCCATCAGAATGAAGCCGGGCACAGACCTGAAACAACTAACTGAGGCGCACAGCAGAGCCCGTGGGTTTTTGCTGGATGCCTATCAACCGGGTGTGCCTGGGGGCACCGGCAAGACATTTGACTGGTCTTTGATTGCAGATATTGACCGGCCCGTTATCCTGGCTGGTGGTTTGAATGCTGGCAATGTTCAGCAAGCGATACAACAAGTGCGACCTTTCGCTGTGGACGTCAGTGGTGGCGTTGAGAGCGAAAAGGGAATAAAAAGTCATGACAAGATCAGCGCTTTTATGAGAGAGGTAGCTAATGCTTGAACAGCATATCCATGATTACTTTAAGAATTTCCCGGATTCACGGGGACATTTCGGCCCATACGGCGGTCGTTTTGTCGGCGAAACCCTGATGGGGGCCATCTACGAACTGGAACAGGCCTATCAGCAATACCGTGATGATCCTGACTTTCTGGCGGAAATGGACAAGGATCTGAGTACCTTTGTCGGCCGTCCTTCACCTCTCTATCTGGCCGAAAACTGGTCGCAGAAACTGGGCGGGGCTCAGATTTATCTCAAGCGTGAAGATCTGAATCACACCGGTGCCCACAAGGTGAATAACACCATCGGTCAGGCTTTGCTTGCCAAACGCATGGGTAAGAACCGCATTATCGCTGAAACCGGGGCCGGTCAGCATGGTGTGGCGACAGCCACGGTGGCTGCACGTCTGGGCATGGAATGTGTGGTTTACATGGGCGCTGAGGACGTTGAACGTCAGGCGCAGAATGTCTACCGGATGAAACTGCTGGGTGCCAAGGTGGTGCCGGTGGAATCCGGTTCCCGTACGCTGAAAGATGCTTTGAATGAAGCTCTGCGTGACTGGGTGACTAATGTGGATGACACCTTCTACATTATCGGTACGGTTGCCGGTCCTCACCCATATCCTGCCATGGTGCGGGACTTCCAGTCGGTGATTGGTCGTGAAGCGAAGCAGCAGGTTATGGAGAAAACCGGTAAGTTGCCGGATGCACTGCTTGCCTGCATTGGCGGTGGCTCTAACGCAATTGGCTTGTTCTATCCATTCATCGAAGATGAGTCCGTTGCGATGTATGGGGTAGAAGGGGCAGGTCATGGTATCGAAACCGGCCAGCACTCCGCGCCACTGAGTGCCGGTATTCCAGGTATATTGCACGGTAACCGCACTTACCTGATGCAGGATGAAAACGGTGAGATTATCGAGACCCATTCAATTTCAGCCGGTCTGGACTACCCCGGTGTTGGTCCTGAGCATGCATGGCTGAAAGATATCGGCCGCGCGAACTATGTCTCTGTGACTGATGATGAAGCACTCGCGGCATTCCACGAATTAACCCGTACCGAAGGCATTATTCCAGCACTGGAGTCGAGTCATGCACTGGCTTATGCCAGCAAACTGGCACCGACAATGTCTTCGGATCAAACACTTGTTATCAACCTGTCAGGTCGCGGTGACAAGGATATGCACACAGTCGCAGCCATGGCTGGTTTGAATTTCTAAGGGAGCCACAATGAGTCGCATTAGCCAGTGTTTTGCCAATTTAAAAGCCGATGGTCAGACCGCACTGATCCCTTACGTCACAGCAGGTGACCCGGAACCCTGGGTGACTGTGCCGCTGTTACACGCGCTGGTTGATGCCGGTGCAGATGTGATTGAGCTCGGTATCCCATTTTCTGATCCGATGTGTGATGGTCCGGTCATTCAAAAAGCGTGTGAGCGTGCCCTGAAAAACGATGTCAGCATCAAGCAGGTGCTGGGCATGGTGAAAAAATTCCGAGAGAAGAACAAGGAAACGCCAATTGTGCTGATGGGCTACGCTAACCCCATCGAAGCGATGGGCTATCAAAACTTTGCCGAAATGGCCAAGGATGCAGGTGTCGATGGCGTACTTACAGTTGACGTGCCGCCAGAAGAATCGGACGAATTCCGTCAAATCATGGACGACCATGAGATTGACACCATATACCTCGTTGCACCGACCACGTCAGCAGAACGCATGGAAACCATTGCCAGTTTCGCAAGAGGCTTTATTTATTACGTGTCGATAAAAGGCGTGACTGGTGCTGCTGCTCTGGATGTCAGTGAAGTATCACAGAAACTGGCTCAGTTACGTGAAAAGACTGACCTGCCACTGGGTGTTGGCTTTGGTATTCGCGATGGCAAATCAGCCGCAGCGGTGTCTGAAATTGCCGATGCCGTTGTGGTGGGTTCCACCTTGGTTCGCTGCATTGAAGAACACGCTGACAAACTGGATGAGTTGCCGGCTGCTGTCGCCGGATTACTCGCAGAAATGCGTCACGCGATTAACGCCCGTGACCTCGCCAGTGCCTGATTGCAAATTTAAGGTGAAATGATGAGTTGGTTTGAAAGATTAATCCCGTCGAAGATTCGTACCACTGGTCGCAGTAAGTCGGTGCCTGAAGGCGTCTGGTGTAAGTGTCCAAGCTGCGACAGCGTACTGTACCGCGCTGAACTGGAACGCAACCTGATGGTCTGCCCCAAATGTGAACATCATCAGCGAATTGGTGCCAGAACCCGTCTGGAGAGCTTTCTTGACGAAGATGAACGTAAAGAAATCGCGACGGAAGTCAAACCTGTTGACACACTGCGCTTTAAAGACAGTAAGCGTTACCGTGATCGCATCAGTCAGGCGCAGAAAAACACCGGCGAAAATGATGCCTTGATTGCCATGCAGGGCAAAATCAATAACCTGCCTGTCGTCGCTGTTGCTTTCGATTTCAGTTTCATGGGCGGTTCTATGGGCTCGGTTGTGGGTGAGAAATTTGTGCGTGCCGCTCAGCTTTCTCTCAAGCACAATATTCCGCTGATTTGTTTTTCTGCCAGTGGCGGTGCCCGCATGCAGGAAGGCCTGTTTTCATTGATGCAGATGGCAAAAACCAGCGCTATTCTGACACAATTAGGCGATGCCGGTATTCCATTCGTATCGGTGATGACCGATCCGACGATGGGTGGTGTTTCGGCCAGTCTGGCCATGCTGGGCGATATTAATGTGGCCGAACCCAAAGCCCTGATCGGTTTTGCAGGTCCCCGCGTTATTGAACAGACAGTGCGCGAAACCCTGCCAGAGGGTTTTCAGCGTGCCGAATTCCTGCTCGAGCATGGCGCCATTGATATGATTGTTGATCGCCGCGATATGCGTGACAGACTCAGTAATGTGCTGACCATGCTGCAAAAACGGGCTGCGGTCTGATCAGGACTTCAATGCGTTTCTCTTCTTTGTCGCAATGGCTGGCGTGGCAGGAACACTTGCACTTCAGGGATATCGATCCCGGTCTGCAACGCGTTGGCGCCGTGTGGCAGCAGATGGGGGGCAGCAGCAAGTTACCTTTTAAAGTCGTTACGGTGGCCGGTACCAATGGCAAGGGCTCCTCTGTTGCGATTACCTCCGCCATCCTGCAGGCAGCTGGGTACAAAACCGCAACCTATACCTCACCGCATCTGCTTCGCTATAACGAGCGCATGTGTATCAACAATATGCCGGCTAGCGATAACGCGATTTGCGAAGCCTTTCAGCGCATTGATGATGCTCGCAAAGATATTTCCCTGACTTATTTTGAGTTTGCGACTTTAGCGGCTGTTGATATTTTCTGCCGCGAAGAGGTTGATGTCGCTGTGCTGGAAGTGGGGATGGGGGGGCGTCTAGACGCTGTTAATCTGTTTGACACCGATGTCGCACTCATTACCCCGATAGGTCTCGATCACATGGCCTGGCTGGGTGATAACCGTGAACTTATCGGTCGCGAGAAAGCCGGCATTATCCGCAGCGATAAACCGGTTGTCTGTTCTGAAGCGACACCGCCGACAACAGTTATTGACTATGCTAAGAGTCTGTCTGCACCCAGTTTTTTGCGTGGTCGGGATTTTGATTATCAGGACCATAAGGAATACTGGCACTGGCGTAATGCGGATGTCAGCTTTGAACAGCTGCCATTACCGGTGCTTGCCGGCAAATACCAGCTTCAGAATAGTGCCGCCGTGCTCCAGGTCTGTCAGTTACTGAATCAGCAGGGTCTCAAGATTGGGGAAGATGCCATTCATCACGGGCTTAAAACCATTCGTCTGTCCGGTCGCTTCCAGCTGATACCGGGTACTGTCACTCGTATTCTTGATGTCACGCATAATCAGCAAGGGGCTGAAAACCTCTGCACCGTGCTCAGAGAAACGCAAAGTCAGGGCAAGACCTATGCAGTACTGGCGATGCTTAAAGACAAGGACTGTAAAGCCGTAGCGGGAGCACTTAACTCTGCGATTGATGGCTGGTTCCTGGCCGGGTTGGAAGGAGAGCGGGGGATGACCGGCAGTGAACTTGGCGACCAGATCTCAGGCATTACCGGGGCATCAAACACCCAGTGTTTTGAGACGGTTAAACAGGCCTATGATGCCGCCATGACTGAGGCGCTTGCCGGTGATAGAGTGCTGATTTTCGGCTCTTTCCACACCGTAGAAGCGGCGATGTTGTTCCTGCCGGAATGCCAGCAGCCGGTATCCCGGGCAAGTTAATTTTTACTGCTGATAGAGGCGGGCGATATCAGCCTGGTGATGTTCAATCACTTTAGCCCGTTTGATTTTCATGGTCGGCGTCATCATGCCGTTCTCAACCGTCCAGGGCTCCAGCTCAAGATTGACTCGCCGGATTTTGGCATAAGCTGGGAAGTCATGCAGCAGTTGACGCAAGCGTTGAATGACAAACTGATGCAAAGACTTATCATCCAGGCTTTGGTTTTCCATCGGATTCAGCTTTAATTGCTTGGCCAGACTGAACCATTTATCACTGTTTAATACCAGCAGTGCGGACAAATAGGATTCACCCTCACCGACAATCATCGCCTGCTCAAACAAAGCGTCAGAGACAATCGCACTTTCCATATCGGCGGGTGGCACTTTTTCACCATTGCTGAGCACGAGAATGTCTTTGATACGACCGGTGATAAAGATATGGCCGCTGTCGCTGATTCGGGCCTGATCGCCGGTATGTAGCCAGCCTTCAGCGTTGATAGTCTGTGCGGTGGCCTTATGATTATTCCAGTAACCCAGCATATTGCCCGGGCCACGTACCATCAACTCATCGTTATCACCAATTTTGACGGCAACACCGGGAATGGCACGACCGACACTGGCAGGGAAATTGTTAGCGGGTTCGTTGACGCTGACCACCGGGCTGGTCTCGGTTAGACCATAACCCTGCAATAAATTGAGCCCCAGACCGATAAAAAGTTTGGATGCCTGATCCGGTAAGGGAGCGCCGCCGCTCACAGCCAGACGCATCCTGCCACCGAGTCGGTCCAGGACTTTACTCGCAACAAGCTTATTCAGTAGTGGTAGCAGGGCAAAACCCGGACGCCAGCCGCGCCTTCCCTGACGGTATAGAAAATGAGACCAGCCGATATTGGCATTCGCCCTGAACAACATGCGGCTGATCATGCCTTTTTCGTCCAGTTGTGATTGCAGGCGGGTATAAATACGCTCAAAAATCCGCGGTACCGCAATCAGAATGGTGGGTTTGACCAGTTGGATATCCTCTGCCAGTTGTGGAATGCCTCTGGAATAAGCCACGGTGGCGCCTGCCATGATCGGTAGATAGTAACCGGCGGTTCGTTCCAGGGTATGAGACAAGGGCAGGAATGACAGGAACAGGTCATCAGCGAGAATATCGAAGTACTGTAGTGAACCGGCCGCGACTGAGAGCATATTGTGATGACTGAGCATCACGCCTTTAGGTCGACCGGTAGTACCGGAAGTGTAAATGATGGATGCCAGCTGATGGGGATCGGTATCCCAGTCCCTGAGTTCACCAGGTTCGTCACTGAGCCATGCTTTACTATAGACAACCAGATCATCGACGGGCTCATTTTCATCATTGTTGATGATCACGCGACGCAGACTATGCTCTTCGGTGATAGAGGGCTGCAGACGTTTCCATTGATTGTGGTTCTGCAGAAACAGACATTTTACATCGGCATCCTGTAGGATATAGGCGACATTGTCGGGCCTGTCATCAGGGTAGAGAGGTACTACAATAAGACCCAGTCCCATGGCAGCCTGATCAAAAAATACCCATTCCTTGCAGTTACGTAAATTAAGTGCAACCCGGTCACCGGGTTCAAGATCCTCAGCAGACAGCGCCTGTTGCCAGCGAGCGACTTCAGCTGCAACTTCCCGCCAGCTGATATCACTCCAGTGCTTGGTTTCGGCGGAGTAGCTCTTATACGCCACGGCATCAGGGGAGCGAGCCACCCGCTCAAGAAACAAGCCGTAAAGCGTGCCGGCCTGTTCTGCCGAGATGTAATCTGTCTCTGCTTTAGCCATTAGTCCGGCCTACATTAGCCAACGAAGCTGCAGCCCTACAATATCGACACTGGCATCATAGTCGCCACGCAGGTTGTAGACTCCCTCGGATTCATCAATGCGTGGATCATCCATGAATAAATGAGCGTAGGCTGCATCAATCACAATGTTATCAGAGTAGTGATAACTGGCACCGAATGCGACCCATTTGCGATCAGTGCCCGGGATACGGGCTGTTCTGCGTTGACTGTTGGGAATAGGCGTTTCGTCATAGGCAATACCGGTGCGGAATTGCCATTTATCGTTATGTTGGTAACTTAGTCCGATGCCGTAACGCATACTGTTTTCCCAGTCTTCCGGCTTTTGAGTCGCCAGAATGCCATCTGATTCAATCAGCAACTCTTCAAACCGGCTCCAACGCGTCCAGGTTGCGTCAGCCATCACAGCCCACTGATCGTTAATGTCGTGATGGATAGCCAGAGAAATTGTTTCGGGTAAATCCAGACCTGCTGTAATTTTCTCATCAGCCAGCGTAGTGCCAGTATTTGTTTTCAGGGTTCCATCTCCCTCCAGGGTATTGGAAATTTTTGAGCGATAGGCCAGGCCGATTCGGGTCTGCTCAGTAGCCTGATAAAGCAAGCCCATATTGATGCCATAACCCCAGTCATCACCTTTTAACTTGGCACGAGCATCCGCCACATTAGGATCGCCACCCAGATCGACCATTTTACTCAGCTTGACATCAATGTACTGGGCACTGACGCCAAAACCTAGTGACAATTTTTCGCTCGCTTTGATGGCGATAGTGGGGTTGAAATTGACAGTGAGCATTTCGGATTTGACGGCCAGATATTTGCCCACCCAGTCATCGCGGTATTCGGTAACCAGACCGAAGGGAGCGGTCACACCAAGTCCGAGAGTGACTTTGTCATTGACTGGGTGGCTGAGGAAAAAATTGGGCACAAAGGCCTCACTGCCGGCGTCGCCACCGTTACCACCGGTAAGGGGGATGGCGTTATTGATGTTCGAGCCATCATTTCGAAACTCGGATTGTGGCTTGATGTAGTTCAAACCCAGATCCAGTTCACCGCGTTCAAGATAGGTGAGGCCGGCAGGATTGAAAAATATGGTGCTGGCATCTTCAGCGACGGCAGCACTACCGGCGAATGCGCGCCCGAGACTGGTCACGCTCTGTTCTTTAATGGCAAAACCGGCTGCCGATACTGCCTGTGGCAGGCTGCCTATTAATATGAGTGCTAAAATATTTTTTAGTTTCGAGTTCATAGTCAACCACTTGCGTCATGTTCTTAACTAATGGTCTAAACTATATTAAGCGATCAAATGACGCAAGTGTTTATCAATAAACTCATCAAACCCGTTTAAATAACAAGTCCCATACACCGTGACCGAGGCGATGCCCACGCTGTTCAAACTTGGTGACAGGCCGATAGTCAGGACGCTCGATGAACCCGTCACTGTTGCCACAGTTAACGAAGCGTTGATTAGCAGAAACATCAACCAGCATCTGTTCCGCGTAGTCCTGCCAGTCAGTCGCCAGGTGGAGGTGTCCGCCGTGTTTGAGCTTGTCAGTCAGCATCATCACGAAAGCCGGTTGAATGATGCGGCGTTTGTGGTGACGTTTTTTATGCCAGGGGTCAGGAAAATATATCTGAACCCGGTCCAGGCTTTTATCCGGGATGCGGTTTTTTAGTAATTCCACCGCGTCGGTACAGGCGACGCGAACATTTTTCAGTTCCATGGTTTGAATTGAGTTGAGTAACTGGCCGACACCGGGGCGATGGACTTCAATCCCGATAAAGTTTTGATCAGGTTGATTCTGAGCCATTTCCGCCAGTGAAGCGCCGTTACCAAAACCGATTTCCAGCACGACCGGTGCATCTCGACCGAACAGCGTTTCAAGGTTGATAGGCTCTTGGCTGTCATCAATGCCAAAAGCAGGCCAGAGTTCATCGAGGGCTTTTTGCTGGCCCGGTGTCAGTCGGCCTTCACGGCGGACAAAGCTTCTGATGGGGCGCATGACTCTGGATTCAGACATGATGAAGGTATTTCCTGCTGGCAAATAAACCTGCGATCATACCTCAATGGGCCCTTACTGGGGATGATAAGTTGGCTTGTTTGTCCCGACTTGCAGGTTTAGGATCTGCAGCTAAGTTATGGATTAATCTATCAAACCGACTGCTGTATTTCAGCGCACGCCAAACTGGTAGAATATTAAAAAAAGCTTCATGTGTATTTGCCGTCAATGCGGCGCCAGTTATAGCTTTACAAGACCTCAACAGCTTAATAAAACGAAATCGTGATATGCCAAAATAGACCTTTCAAGGTATAATGGTCGGTCTTGACACGATATCTTCGGGCCATTCCGGGCCCGGCAATCCTTTGCAAATTCAACAGGCAAAGCATTAAAGAGAGAAGGAAACTATGGTTCATCCAGTATTAGAAAGCGTCACTAATGACGTAATCGAAAGAAGTAAGAAAACGCGTTCGGTTTATCTGGCGCGAATCGATGAAGCAGTTGGTAAAGGGCCTCATCGTGCGGTATTAGGATGCGGTAACCTGGCTCACGGATTTGCAGCCTGCTCAATGACTGATAAAGCTGATTTGGCGGGTGATCAGAAAGCCAATATCGCCATTATCTCTTCTTATAACGACATGTTGTCTGCTCACGAGCCATTCAAGGATTTTCCGGCTCTGATTAAAGAAGCTGCCCACGAAGCTGGCGGTGTTGCTCAGTTTGCAGGCGGTGTTCCTGCTATGTGTGATGGCATCACACAGGGTCAGCCAGGTATGGAACTGTCCCTGTTCAGCCGTGACGTTATTGCAATGGCGACCGCGGTCGGTCTCAGCCACAACATGTTCGACGCCGCACTCTATCTTGGTGTCTGTGACAAAATCGTACCGGGCCTTCTGATTGGCGCCCTGAGTTTCGGTCACCTGCCTGCGATTTTTGTACCAGCCGGTCCAATGCCCAGCGGTATGCCAAACAAGGAAAAAGTCCGTATCCGTCAGCTCTATGCAGAGGGTAAAGTGGGGCGTGACGAACTGCTCCGTGCCGAGTCCGAGTCTTATCACAGCCCGGGTACCTGTACTTTCTACGGCACAGCTAACAGTAACCAGATGATGGTGGAAATGATGGGCCTGCACCTGCCGGGCAGTTCTTTCATTAACCCCAACACGCCATTGCGTGATGCTTTGACCAAACGTGCAGCAGAACAGGTTCTGAAATTTACTTCACTGGGTGATGACTTCCGTCCGATTGGTCATATGATCAATGAGAAAGCCATTCTCAATGCCTTGGTCGGTCTGCTGGCCACCGGTGGTTCAACTAACCACACCATGCACCTGGTCGCAATTGCACGTGCCGCTGGCATTATCATTAACTGGGATGACTTTGACCGTCTCTCCAGTGTTATTCCACTGCTGACACGCATTTATCCTAATGGCACCGCCGATGTGAATCACTTCCAGGCAGCCGGGGGTATGGGCGTTTTGATTGCTGAGCTGTCCGCTAATGGCTTGATGCATACCGACATCCTCACTGTGGGTGATGATAAAGGTATGGAGCAATACACCCAGGAGCCGACGCTGAAAGATGGCACACTGAGCTGGCAGGAAGGACCGAAAAAATCACTGGATCCAGAAGTTGTCAGCAGTGTCTCAGAGCCATTTGCCACAGGCGGTGGTCTGCACCTGATTAAAGGTAATCTGGGTCGTGGCATGTCTAAGATTTCGGCGGTTGCGCCAGAGCATCAGGTTGTTGAAGCACCTGCGATGGTGTTTGATAACCAGGATCACGTAGTCGAAGCCTTCAAACGCGGTGAAATGAATAAAGACGTGATTGTTGTTCTGCGTTTCCAGGGGCCGAAAGCCAATGGTATGCCGGAACTGCATAAACTGACGCCACCACTGGGCGTGCTGCAGGACAAAGGCTATAAAGTCGCCCTGGTCACTGACGGTCGTATGTCTGGTGCCTCCGGTAAGATTCCGTCTGCGATTCACCTGTGGCCGGAATGTGCTGATGGTAACCTGATGACCAAGGTCCGTGATGGTGACATGATTCGCCTCGATACACAGAAAGGCGAACTCAACGTTCTGGTTGATGAAGAAGAACTGAACTCACGTATGGCCTGTGTGATGGCAAACACCGAACATCATTACGGCATGGGCCGTGAATTGTTCGACAGCTTCCGTCAGGGTGTGTCTACATCTGAGACTGGCGCCATCAACATGTTCAATGTCGAATAATCAACAATAATCTGGAAACGTTTTATCCATGTCGAAAACTATTCATGAAATTATGAAAGTCTCACCGGTTGTGCCGGTGATGGTGATTAACAACGCCGACCATGCCGTGCCACTGGCAAAAGCACTGGTCAAAGGCGGTCTGAAAGTACTGGAAATCACGCTGCGTACCGATGCAGCGCTGGAATCCATTCGTCGTATCAAAGCGGAAGTTCCAGATGCGATTGTGGGTGCCGGTACCATCATCAATGTCGAAACCCTGAATGCGGCGATTGATGCCGGTGCAGAGTTTATCGTCAGCCCGGGGACAACCGAGAAGCTGATTGATGCAGCATTATCAACCTGTGTGCCTTTGCTGCCCGGTGTCGCCGATACAAGCCCGTCTATGGCCTTATTGGAACAAGGCATTACCG
>JABURN010000214.1 GCA_014762585.1 Methylophaga sp. | reverse complement strand
GCAGGCCTATCTGCGCCGGATCATGACCCACGACATCAACTTTGGTGTCGGTCCGGCCGGTACCGGTAAAACCTACTTGGCCGTCGCCTGCGCTGTGGAAGCGCTGGAGCGCGATTTCGCCCGCCGTATCGTGCTGGTGAGACCGGCAGTGGAAGCGGGTGAGCGACTGGGCTTTCTGCCTGGGGATCTGGCACAGAAAGTTGACCCCTATCTGCGGCCCTTGTTTGATGCCTTGTATGAAATGCTGGGCTTTGAAAGGGTTGCCAAGCTGATGGAGCGCAACGTCATTGAAGTGGCGCCGCTTGCCTACATGCGCGGTCGCACGCTGAATGAATCCTTTATCATTCTCGATGAAGCGCAGAACACCACTATTGAGCAGATGAAGATGTTCCTGACCCGAATGGGCTATAACTCCACTGCGGTCATTACCGGTGACATTACCCAGATTGACCTGCCCGGCAATCAGAAATCCGGCCTGCGCCATGCAATTGAAGTCTTGAGGGATGTCGACGGTATTGGCTTTACCTTCTTCCAGGCCAAGGATGTGGTGCGCCATCAACTGGTCCAGAAAATCATCATGGCTTATGACAAGGCGGATCGCCCCTCATGACCGTGCTGGTGGATCTGCAAACCGCGACTGAGGCTGAGATACCCACTGCAGAGGCATTCCAGCGCTGGGCTGAATCGGCACTGACTGAAGTCGAACAGGATTGTGAGCTCAGTATTCGTCTGGTTGATGAAGTGGAAAGTGCGGAACTGAACCAGCAATATCGCGGCAAAAACGGCCCGACCAATGTGCTGTCCTTCCCGTTTGAGGCTCCTGTAGAACTGAATCCGAGACTGCTCGGCGATCTGGTGATCTGTGCCCCGGTGGTGGAAAAAGAAGCGGCGGAACAAGACAAGGCCGTCAATGACCACTGGGCGCATATGGTCGTGCATGGCTGTCTGCATCTGTTGGGCTATGACCATATTGAAGATGAGGAAGCCGAACAGATGGAAGCGCTGGAAATCGAGATTTTAAACACCTTGAATATTATCAATCCCTATACATGGCAGGGAGAACAACACGCATGAGTGAAGGTCGACCGAGTAGTCAGTCCTGGGTACGTAAATTAAGCAACCTGTTCCTGGAGCCTCAGGATCAGGAACAATTGATCGAACTGATCCGCTCCGCATCCGAGCGCCACATTCTCGATTCCGAAGCTTTATCTATTGTTGAAGGCGCGCTCAGCGTCTCGCAGATGCAGGCCCGTGACATCATGATCCCGCGCTCGCAGGTGGTCATGGTTTCACGCGATGCGCCTGCCGAGGAAACGCTCAAACTGGTTACTGAAACCGCTCATTCTCGGTTCCCAGTGATCGATGATGACCGTGATGATGTGATCGGTATACTGCTGGCGAAAGACTTGTTGTCAGCCGTGGTCAGTAGTGGCGATTTCAAATTTGATCTGCGTGAGCTGCTGCGTCCGGCCGTCTTTATTCCGGAAAGCAAGCGTCTCAACGTGCTGCTGCGTGAATTTCGTGCCCGCCGTAATCATATGGCCATTGTGGTCGACGAATATGGTGGTGTTGCCGGGATCGTCACGATTGAAAACGTGCTTGAGCAGATTGTCGGTGAAATCGAAGACGAGCACGATTTTGATGATGACACACCGATTCTGCAGCGCAATGAAAACACCTACACCATCAAGGCGCTGACACCGGTCGATGAGTTCAATGAGCATTTCGACACGCAGTGGAGTGATGAGGATTTCGACACCGTCGGCGGTTATGTGATGAATCAATTTGGTCACCTGCCACAGCGCGGTGAACAGATCACCATTGGCTCTTTCCAGTTCACGGTATTGCGGGCGGATAACCGCCGCTTGTATCTGATGAAAATGGAAGTGATGCCAGAAGAGCAAGAGACCGAGTCAGAAAACGAATAAGACAGGGAGCGCCATAAGCATGCAGGGCTGGAAAGGAAATGTGTTGGCATTATTCGCCGGTGCCCTGATGCCGTTGGCATTCGCGCCGTTTTTTCTGTATCCGCTGGCGCTGGTCAGTCTGCTGCTCCTGTTCCTGTGCTGGGATAGGGTCACTGCCAAACAGGCGGCCTGGCGTGGCTGGCTGTTCGGTCTGGGCATGTTCGGTGTCGGCGTCTCCTGGATCTTTGTGGCGATTCATGTATTCGGTCAGTCAGGCTTAATATTGGCGAGTCTGCTGACATTCCTGTTTGTGGCCTTTCTGGCACTCTATCTGGCGCTGTTGGGATTTATGATAAAAAAGCTCAGCCCCGGTGCTCTGTCTGCCATGGATTTTCTTCTGTTGCTGCCGGTCGGGTGGCTGGTTTTTGAGCTTTTTAAAGGCTGGTTTTTAAGCGGCTTTCCCTGGCTGGAAGCCGGTGTCAGCCAGATTGAAGGGCCGCTGGCAGGCTATGTCCCCCTCATCGGTATCAGTGGGGCTTCACTGTTACTGGCGATGACCGCCGGCGCGCTGCTGGTGGTGTTTAAGCAACGGCAATGGTTGTGGCTGTTGCCAGTGGTCGCGCTATGGTCAGCTGGTCCATTTCTCAAAAACATTAACTGGACACAGCCGCTTGGTGAGCCCATAGATACCGCCATTATCCAGGGCAATATTCCCCAGCAAATCAAATGGGAGCCGGAGCAATTGGTGAATACGCTGGTGCTCTATCAAACTCTGACCCAGCAGCATTGGGATGCCGACCTGGTGGTGTGGCCGGAAAATGCCTTGCCGGCGTTTTACCATCAGTTGGAAGACTTTTACCTCAAACCGCTGGCCGAAGAAGCTCGGCAGCATCAGACCGATATTCTGTTGGGATTACCGGTCAGTGATGACGATAAGCTTCGTTATTACAACAGTATGATGTCAGTGGGTAGTGAGCAGGATTTCTATCACAAGCGGCATCTGGTGCCGTTCGGCGATTATGTGCCGTTTGAGTGGCTGCGCGGGCTGATCGCCTTCTTTGATCTGCCGATGTCAGCCTTTGTGCCGGGACCGGAAAAACAGCCTCTGCTGCAAGCGGCCGGACATAAAGTGGGCGTATCGATTTGCTACGAGGATGTATTCTCAGCCGAAGTCCTGCAGACCTTGCCGGAAGCGTCGCTGCTGGTGAATGCCACCAATAATGCCTGGTATGGCGACTCTTTTGCGCCGCATCAGCATCTCCAGATCTCCCGCAGCCGGGCGCTGGAAACCGGCCGGCCGCTGGTGCGAGCGACCACTAACGGCATTTCCGCCTTTGTTAATTTTAAAGGTGAAATTGAGGCGCAAACGCCACAGTTTGAACAGGCGGCTTTGACCCAGACTGTGCAACCCAGACAGGGAGAAACGCCTTATGTCAGTCTGCAACGCTGGCCAATCTGGCTGTTGTCGTTGTTGATGTTGTGTCTGTGGGCGTATTATCGTCACAAAAAATCCGACTAAAGCGAATTCATGCAATTTCTGACTATTCAGCGCATTCTCGGGATCCTGCTGTCTCTGTTCAGCATGACCATGCTGCCACCGGTACTGGTTTCCTGGTATTACGGCGACGGCGCCAGTCAGGCTTTTCTGTCTGCTTTTATCATGCTGCTGACTATCGGCCTGTGCTTCTGGCTGCCGGCACGGCATCACCGTAAAGAACTCAAAATCCGCGACGGCTTTATTGTCGTTGTTATGTTCTGGATTGCGCTGGGGCTGTCAGGGTCATTACCTTTTTTCCTGACTGAATATCCCAAGATGTCATTCACCGATGCGGTGTTTGAATCGATGTCGGGCCTGACCACAACCGGTGCTACTGTGCTGACCGGGCTTGATACCCTGCCCAAAGCGGTGCTGTTTTACCGCCAGTTTCTGCAGTGGCTGGGCGGTATGGGGATCGTGGTGCTGGCCGTCGCCATCCTGCCGCTTTTAGGAGTGGGGGGTATGCAGCTTTATCGTGCCGAGACACCCGGGCCGATGAAAGATGCGAAATTAACGCCCCGGATCACCGAAACGGCAAAGGCGCTCTGGTACATCTACCTGTCACTGACCATCGCTTGTGCGCTGGCTTTCCGCTGGGCCGGCATGAGCTGGTTTGATGCAATAGGGCACAGTTTCTCGACCGTCGCCATTGGCGGTTTCTCAACCCACGATGCCAGTATGGGGTTTTTTAACAGCGCCACGATTGAGATGATTACGGTCGCTTTTATGCTGATCTCAGGTATGAACTTCTCGCTGCACTTTCTGGCCTGGCGACATCGCAGTATCAAGCATTACTGGAAAGATTCGGAGCTTCGCACCTATCTCGCGATTCTGGCTGTGATTTCGGTGGTGACCTCGAGCTACCTCTACTTCAGCGGCACTTTTGAAGATTTATGGACGGCGGTCCATCAGGGTGTGTTCCAGACAGTATCGATCGGTACCACGGCAGGCTTTACTACCACCGACTATTATTTGTGGCCGGGCTTTTTGCCAATCCTGCTGCTGATGGCAAGTTACATCGGTGGCTGTGCGTTTTCCACCGGTGGCGGCATCAAGGTCATTCGCATCATGCTGCTGTTTAAACAGGGCTATCGTGAAGTATTACGTCTGATTCATCCCAACGCAGTGTTTGCCATCAAGGTCAATGGAAAAGCCTTGCCGGCAAAAGTGGTCGGTGCGGTCTGGGGCTTTTTTGCGATGTATGTGTTCTGTTTCAGCATTATGCACCTGTTCCTGATGTCGACTGGCCTGGATGTGGTGACTTCGTTTTCGGCAGTGACCGCCTGCCTGAATAATCTGGGGCCAGGCCTGGGTGAGGTGGGTGCCAACTTCGGTGATATCAATGCGCCGTCGAAATGGGTGTTGTGCATCGCGATGCTGTTGGGTCGACTGGAAATTTTCACTTTGCTGGTGGTGCTGACGCCGGCATTCTGGCGCCGCTGATGACCTCCATACGGGGCAAGTGGGATACGATTTACCGCGAACGTGGCGATAGTACCTTGCAGGCAGCCGAGGTGTTATTGCAGAACCGGCATTTGCTGCCAGCCGCGGGTACGGCGATGGACTTGGCCTGCGGTCTGGGTGCCAATAGCCTGTTGATGGCAGAAGCGGGCCTCGATGTGTTGAGCTGGGATATTTCGCCGGTGGCCATCAACAAGTTGTCCGCTATCGCCGCCGAGCGTGGTTTGTCCATCAAAGCTGAAGTCGTCGATGTGGAACAGCAGCCACCTCGTCCGCAAAGCCTGGATGTGCTGGTGGTCAGTCATTTCCTCAATAGGGGATTGGCGCCTGCACTGACAGCGGCATTGAAACCGGGTGGATTGCTGTTTTATCAGACTTATTGTCAGGATAAAGTTTGCCAGCGTGGACCATCGAATCCGGATTTTCTGCTGAAAGATAATGAACTCCTGACTTTGTTTGCCGGTCTCAAGCTAAGAGTGTATCGGGAGGAGTCTCTATTAGGTGAGCAGAGTGAGGGCTGGCGCGACCAAGCCATGCTGGTTGCCGAGAAGCCGTGTTGACAAGCGTGTAAACAGACTTGCCTGACGGCAATATGATCTATAGAATAACGCGGTTCAGAAGCTCATCTTAGATGATTTGAGCGAGATTTTTAGCAAACACACATTGACGAGTACAGATATGAAAGCGGATATCCATCCAGAATACACCGAGATTAATGTTACCTGCAGCTGTGGTAACGCCTTTAAAACTCGCTCAACACGCACTTCAGACTTGACTCTGGATGTGTGTTCAGAATGCCACCCGTTCTACACCGGCAAACAGAAAATGCTGGATACGGCTGGTCGTGTAGACAAATTCCGTCAGAAATACGGCAAATAAATCTCTGTCGGAATCAAGCTTATGGTTTGATTATGAATTCAGTGTCAGTACAAGGTAGTACAACACACGACAGAATACGGAGCCTCTGCCTGCTGGTGGGGGCTTTGTTGTTTCTGGGGCTGTCTGGTTGTGCTGTTAACCCCGTGACCGGCGAGCAGAATTTCGTCATGTTCGGTGAAGATACCGAACTCGAAATGGGTCGGACCAATCATCCCAAAATTATCGCTGAATACGGACGCTACGAAGATGAAGCCCTGCAGGCTTATGTACAGTCTGTCGGTGAGAGGTTGGCCGCGGTGAGTCACCGTGATGATCTGGTTTACCGCTTCACCGTGCTCGATTCGCCGGTTATCAATGCTTTCGCCTTACCAGGCGGTTATATCTATATCACCCGTGGCCTGATGGCCTATCTCAATTCTGAAGCTGAACTGGCTGCTGTGCTGGGCCACGAGATAGGTCACGTTACTGCCCGTCACGGTGTCCGTCAGCAAAGTGCTGCTCAGGCAGCGAATCTGGGCTATACCTTGGGTGCTATCCTGTTGCCGGAATTGCGGGGCACTGCTTCGCAAAATGTGTTCAATATTCTGGGGGGCGCATTGCTCAGTGGTTATGGCCGCGAGCATGAACTGGAGTCGGATCGTCTCGGTGCCGAATACCTGGCCAAAGCCGGCTATACACCGGATGCAATGATCGATGTCATCAGCGTGCTGAAAAACCAACAGATATTCGCTGAGGCCGAAGCTAAGAAGCAGGGCCGGGAATATCAGGGCTATCACGGACTGTTTGCCAGTCACCCTGATAATGATACCCGCCTGCAGCAGGTGGTCGCCGAAGCAGACAAGTATGTCGATGCACGAAATGGCAGCGTGAATCGCGAAGCCTATCTGCGTCGGATTGAGGGTATGACTTATGGTGACAGTGAAGCGCAGGGCATACGTTCAGACAATGAGTTCTACCATCTTCCGATGCGTTTCGCGCTGGCTTTTCCAGAAGGTTGGCACATCAATAACAACCCAGACAGCCTGCAGGCGATTGCCCCGGAAGGTAAAGCCTTTATGGAAATGGGGGCTGCCGATATTAACCGTAAACTGACACCACAGCAGTTTATTCAGCAAAGACTCAAAGTCGATAGTCTGCGTTCAGGTCAGACTATCAGCAGTCACGGCCTGGAAGGATATACCGGAATCACTGTGCACCAGAATAAACCGTTGCGGATAGGTGTTATGTATCTGCGGGATCAGGCCTTTATCTTTTTTGGCACCACTGAAAACAGTCGTGAGTTCAACGACTATGACGGCCATTTCCTCTCTACCATCAACAGCCTGCATGGACTCAGAGAGGATGAGTTTGATAAAGCGCGTGAACTGAAACTGCAGGTGGTCAAAGTCGAAGCCGGCGACAGTTATTCACAGTGGGCCAGCAAGTCACGAATCACCAACAGCCCGATGCAGCAGTTACGTTTATTGAATGACGACTATCCTAATGGTGAGTTACAGGCAGGCCAGCTGGCTAAGCGGGTGCGCTAGCAGCATAAACCAGCAGCCGGAATGGTTCCGGCTGCCGTGGCAAACGCCTTGAGCTTCAAAGTCTTCAGAACAGCTCTATTACCGGCGCGCTGCCATTATCTCCGGCATAGCCAGTACCGGTTGAGGGGGCGACTTTCTGGGGAACATAATCTTCCCGGAAGGTTTCATAGATGGCATCGCTGTCACCGGGCTGAGCCAGCAGGCCGGTTTCTGGATCAATCCTGACTGTCACCATATCGATCGGCTGTTCAAGCGGGGATTCCGGCAGGCCCTGAAGCGCGACTTCCATAAAGTCGATCCACATTGGCAAAGCAGCGCGGCCGCCGGTTTCATAACGACCCAGACTGCGCGGCCGATCAAAGCCGACCCAGCTTACTGCCACCAATTCAGGATGAAAGCCATTAAACCAGGCGTCCAGCTGATCGTTGGTGGTGCCGGTTTTACCAGCCAGATCATTGCGGCCCAGACTCATCGCTTTGCGGCCGGTGCCATAACGGACAACGTCACGCAGCAGTGTATTCATGATGTAATTATTCTGTGCTGTCATGACTCGTTCGGCAGCACTGAAGCTGTCATCACTGGTGTTGGAATCAGCTAACTGACAGGTCTCACAAACCGTTTTGGGAGAAGACTGGAAAACGACTTCACCATTAGCATTTTCAACACGCTGAATCAGATAAGGCTCAATTTTAAAGCCGCCGTTGGCCAGTGCAGCATAGGCTGTTGCCATATCCCAGGGGGCGGCGTTACCACTACCGAGGGCCAGTGACAGGTTTTTGTGCAGCATGGTGTCGTCAAAGCCGAAGCGTTTGGCATATTCGACAGCGTAATCAGCGCCGATATCACGCAGCAGCCTGATCGAGACCAGATTACGGGAGTGAATGAGCGCTTCTCGCAGACGGGTAGGGCCAAAGAACTTGCCGCTGTAGTTTTCGGGGCGCCAGACATTCTCCAGACCCGGATCATCAAAGACTACCGGAGCGTCGTTGATAATGCTGGCTGCGGTGTAGCCTTTTTCCAGGGCGGCGGAGTAGATGAAAGGTTTAAAGCCAGAGCCGGGCTGACGTCGGGACTGTGTTACCCGGTTGAACTTATTATTGAAATAATCAAAGCCACCATTCAGCGCAGTGATTGCACCATCATGCGGGGCCAGTGCAACCAGTGCCCCTTCTGCTTCCGGCAATTGGGCCAATTGCCAGTTCTCACTATCCCTGTTTTCGACTCGGATGATATGACCGGGCTGCATCACATCACTCACCTTTTTGGGCACGGCACCACGGCTATTGGTACTTAGTTTCTTCTGCGCCCATTTCATTGAGCCCAGTGTCAGCGTGGCGTAACCCAGTTTTTTAATGAAGATGGTTGCAGACTCGTCGCTGATTTCAGTGACGATAGCGGGTTTTAGCGGGCCGATGCTATCGTAGGAAGACAGTTTTTCTGTGAGTAGGTCTTCACTAACGTTTGCATCCAGCTCAATTTCGGCAATAGGGCCGCGATAGCCGTGGCGGCGGTCATATTCCAGCAGGGCAGTTTGCAGAGCACGATTGGCAGCCTGCTGATGCTCGCCGCGAATGGTGGTATAAACGTTGAAACCGCTGGTGTAGATGTCTTCACCGAACTCATCGATAAGGCGGGTACGAACCATTTCAGCCACATAGGGCGCATACACCTCGATTTCACGGCCATGATATGTGGCGCTGACCGGTGCCTGACTCGCTTCAAGGTAGTCCTGTTCACTGATATAGCCAACTTCCCACATTCGTCTGAGAACATAGTTACGCCGGATCATCGCGCGCTCAGGGTTGGCAATCGGGTTATACCGGGATGGCGCTTTGGGCAGGCCAGCAATCATCGCCATTTCCGGTAATGTCAGTTCACTGAGAGGTCTACCGTAATAGACATTAGCGGCCGCACCGACACCGTAAGCCCGGTTGCCGAGATAGATTTTATTCAGATACAGAGCCAGGATTTCTTCCTTGGTGAGGACCTGCTCCATTTCCAAAGCCAGGATAATTTCATTGAGCTTGCGCAGATAAGTCTTCTCACTGGTCAGGAAGAAGTTCCGCGCAACCTGCATGGTGATGGTACTGCCACCCTGGGTTTTTTCGCCGGTCATTAAAAGGGAATACACCGCACGGATGATGCCCTGATAATCCACACCGGGATGCTGATAAAAGCGATCATCTTCCGCAGCCAGGAAAGCATCAATCATTTGTGGTGGAATTTCCTGGTATTCAACCGGAATACGCCTTTTTTCACCAAACTCAGCCATCAGTTCTCCCTCTGAACTATAGATCCGTAGAGGTATCTGGAACTGGGTTTGCTTCAGTGTTTGAGTGTCGGGCAGTTTCGGGGCTAAAAAGAAATAAACCACTGTCGCTGCAATCAAGGACAGTATGAAAAAAGCGGCAAAGACCTTAAAAAGGGTGCTGAAAATCCGGAGCATTCTGATGAAAAATTCGCAATCAATGAGTCAGTAGAGTATATATAAAGGCAAGAATAAAAACAGTGCCTGAGTTCAAAGCCTTTGTTTTATTGAGATTTATGTTGACATTCGATTTAATCTTAATAAACTACTTTAACTAGCGGTGCTAAGTAAGTAAATCGCGCAAGGAACAACTGGGATTGAGGCGACAGATGTTTGGACGAAAAAAATCTCCTTTATTAGGGATAGACATCAGTTCATCAGTAGTGAAGGTACTGGAACTCAATAAAAAAGGAGATAAATACACTGTAGAATCCTACGCTGTAGAGCCTCTCCCCGTTAATGCAGTTGTCGAAAGCCGTATCGAAAACCGTGATGAAGTCGCTGGCGCCATCCGCCGCGCTGTCAAGCGCTCAGGCACTAAAGCCAAAGAAGCCGCTGTCGCGGTATCCGCTAACTCCGCCATCACTAAAACCGTTTCCTTCCCTGCCGGACTTTCTGGTCGTGAACTGGAAGAAAATGTCCTGTTGGAAGCCGAGAATTACATTCCTTATCCGCTTGAAGAGGTCCGCCTGGATTTTGAAGTCCTGGGTACCTCGGCCGCCGATGTTGAGGCTGTGGACGTGCTGCTGGCGGCGTCGCGTCGTGAAAACGTTGACGCCCGCACGGAAGTGGTTGAAAAAGCCGGACTCAAACCCAAGCTCGTCGATGTCGAAGCTTACACCATGGAAAACGCCTTCGAACTCATTGCCAGACAACTGCCTCATCATGGTCAGGGGCTGACTGTTGCGGTGGCTGATGTCGGTGCCACAGTGACAACACTGCATGTGCTGGTTGATGGCAAAATTGTATTCACCCGTGAACAGACCTTTGGCGGCCGGATGCTGACAGAAGATATCGAGCGCCATTATGGTTTGTCCTATCAGGAAGCTGGTCGCGCCAAGAAAGATGGCAGCCTGCCCGATGACTATGCGCCGAAAGTGTTGGAACCATTCAAACGAGCGATGACCATGACGGTCACCCGCGCACTTCAGTTCTTTTTCTCAGCCTCCACACAATATCAATCTATTGACCATATCATTCTTGCTGGGGGCTGCGCCTCGATTAAGGGTGTGGCCGAGATGATTGAAGATGAAACCGGCACCTCGACCTCGGTGGCCAACCCATTCTCGGATATGGTGCTGGGGCCCAGAGTAAAAATCCAAGCACTCAGTAATGATGCGCCGTCGATGATGATTGCCTGCGGCCTGGCAATGAGGAGTTTTGACTGATGGCTCATATCAATCTATTGCCCTGGCGTGAAGAGCTTCGTGAAGAGCGTCAGAAACAGTTTTATCTGGCTTTATTGGCAGGCCTGGTGTTTGCCGCCGTCGTTCTCTACCTTGTGATGACCTATGCTGACAGTCTGATTGAAGAACAGAATCAGCGTAATGCCTTTCTTCAGCAGGAAATCGCCAAGGTCGATAAAAAAATCCGCGAAATCAAGGAGCTGGAAAAGCAGCGAGAGCGTCTGCTGGCACGCATGCAGGTAATTCAGGAGCTGCAGGAGAGTCGACCCAAAATCGTTAAGGTATTTGATTCTCTACCTCGGGTCGTGCCTGAAGGCGTCAATCTTCGGAACGTGACTCGGAGAGGCAATTTATTGAATTTTGATGGCGTGGCACAATCCAATGCCCGCGTTTCTGTGTTCATGCAGAACATTGATGAACATCAAGAGTATGGTGAATCACGTTTGAAGGTCATCAAACGGACCGCGAGTCGCGATGATGCAATCCGAAGTTTCACTGTTGAAGTGAATGAAGTGACCCCGAAGAATGAAGGCGGAGAGTAATAATGGAATTGTCTTCACTGAGTGAACTGGATTTTAACGAGAGTGGCGAATGGCCATTGGTCGTAAAAATTGTGGCTGTACTGCTGGTTTGTGCGGTCGTCTGGGGCGGTGGTTACTATTTCATAATCAAGGACAAGCAAGCTGAACTCAAGACGCTGGAGCAAAAAGAAGTTCAGTTGAAACAGGAGTTTGAAACCAAACAGGCGAAAGCGGTCAACCTCGAAGCATACAAAGAGCAACTCGCAGAAATGCGGGTCATGTTTGCTTCGATGCTGGAGCAGCTCCCCAAGAAAAGTGAAGTGCCTGAGCTTCTGGTCGATGTTACCCGTACAGGGCTTATCAATGGTCTCGAGTTTGAACTGTTTCAACCTCAGGGTGAGCGACCAGTCGACTTTTATGCCGAGTTACCTATTCAGATGACAGTCACAGGCAATTACCATCAGTTCGGTGAGTTTTTAAGCGGTCTGGCTGCACTGCCACGCATTGTCACTATGCATGACATTTCCATGGGGCCGCTGAACGAGAAAACGGGCAATATGACAATGAATCTCACGGCAAAAACATACCGGTACTTTGATGATGGTGAGAACTAAGCACGATGAGGCAGCAGATGTATAAGGAAGCAGCCATGAGACAGCATATTAAACTGCCGATCGTCGCCATTATCCTTTGCATGACGACAGCTTGCCAGCAAGACAAACAGGATCTTGACACATATGTGGCTCAGGTGAAGTCTCAGCAGAAATCGGATATTCCTCCCATTCCCGTGATGAAACCGTATGAGCATTTTGATTATGCTGCCTCCGATTTAAGAGACCCCTTTGTGCCAACCGTAGTGGATATGGCCGAACCTGAGCCGGAACCGATAGCCGATAACGGTATTAAACCGGATACCGATAGACGCAGGGAAGCACTGGAAGCGTTTGAGCTTTCTGAACTGCAATTTGTCGGGACATTGGAACAGGAGCAAATCTGGGCATTGGTCAGAGCACCAGACGGTGTGATTCACCGCGTTCAGGTGGGAAATTACATGGGACGTAATTACGGTAAGATTATGTCTATCAGTGAAAATGAGATACAGCTAAAAGAAATTGTTCCTAATGGGCGTGGCGGGTTTATCGAGAGAGATACCTCTGTTCAGGCAGTAGAGGTGGAATAGCAATGAAAAAAATGACCTATCAAAACGGAATGAACATGCAACAGCAGACATCAGTGACTGGCTCGACGGTATTATCTTCTCTGATGCATCAAGCCATGCTTGCTTTCGGCCTTATACTTATCAGTGTCAGTAGTTATGCTGCTGAAATCAGGGCGCTTGACTACAGTGCCATGCCGGGACATAAGGCAAAAATTCAGCAGACCTTGTCTGAGACCGTTTACAAACCGAACAGAATTGCCACTGAAGATCCTGCCAGAATTGTTATCGATTTTGCTGGTGTTGAGAATAAACTGACTGAACGTACCAGACAGGTCAATGTTGGCGCGACTCGCAGCATCTCGGCTGTTGAGGCGGGTGACAGAACCCGTATGGTCATTAACCTGCTGCAGAAAGTCCCGTATACCATCAGTCAGAATGGTAATCAGATGATGATTACCATTGAGAGTGGACGTCAGACGGTTTCCTCCAGAGCGGGATCCTCTGACGCCCCTACGGTCACCGATGTCGACTTCCGCCGTGGTGAGAACGGGGAGGCGCGTTTGATTGTGCAGTTAGACAGTGAAGATGCAGCGATGGATGTCCGCGAGGAGAGAGGCAATATTGTTGTCGATCTCGCGAATGTCACCCTGCCGGATACTCTTAATCGCCGATTGGATGTGGTCGATTTTGCCACCCCGGTGAAATTCATCGATGCTGAGTCAATGGCTAACGCCACTAAACTGACACTGACAACAGAAGGTCGTTATGAACATCTGGCTTACCAGTCAGAGAGAACCTTAGTGGTTGAGGTTAAGCCGCTGCCCGACGAGCCCCAGGCAGGGACCCGGGATGAATTCGGCTATACCGGTGAAAAACTTTCATTGAATTTCCAGAACATCGAAGTCCGTGCCGTTTTGCAGCTACTGGCTGACTTCACCGGTATGAATTTGGTCACCAGTGATACTGTCAGCTGTAATCTCACATTACGTCTGAAAAATGTGCCCTGGGATCAGGCGCTGGATATCATTTTAA